>CANHXF010000282.1 GCA_947464515.1 Flavobacteriales bacterium | reverse complement strand
GGTAAATCGATTGATTAAAAATGCGTAAAGCTAAATCGAGAGCGGTATGCGCATCCATTTCGTTTTTTGAATTGATGCATGCATCTATGTTGAATGGCAATTTCGCTTTGGCCGCCAACATCAATGGCGATGGCTTAGACGATACTTTGCTCGCTGTCGATGATTTGCTAACTGTCGATGACTTGTTCGCCGACATCTCATCCGCTGTTGGTTTATCGGCCCCGGCCGACATTAACGTGGGGTATATAAATTTCACCGGATTTGCAAAGGGTGCTTTGCTATCGGAAACCACAGGAAAATCAATGGCCTGCGACATTCCGTATGACTTATCAGAGGAGAAAAAAACCAACTCCGGCTCGTCTTCGTAAAGGGCTTGAACCGTAGGATTCTGCATCATCGTATGGGTCTTTTCAGGAAAAACCACATCTAGAATTTTCTCGTTTAAAGTTGCATTCTCCACAGAATCATTGGGAACAAAGACCATACAAACCTTGTATTGGTAAACCAAATAGGCATTTTTTGTCGCGAATTTCGCGTAGGCATATCTAGGTTTTTGAATCGTTTTGTGCAGTTTCTGTTGTTTTTGTAACCGCGCCACAAATGCCTTGAATTTTTCTTCTGAGGTTAGAGCGAGGCATAAAAATCTACCGCCGTCCACTTCAAAGGCTACGACATCGGAATAGAGACCAATTCCAGGTTCAGAAGCATCTTTAACCCCTTTAAAAGCCGAAAGAGAAGCGATGGTATTCTTTAATGAATCAACACTCTTGGGTGGCGTAGTAGAGGCCGCAAAATCACTGCGAAGTTTCTTGGTTTGCACATGCAGAAACCATTTCGACGATGCGGGAATTACCAACACTAAGTTGCTGCGGGTGTTGAAATTGTACCATAGATAAACGCCGACAGAAATAACCGTAATGGCGGTTAATCCCATGAGCATAAAAACAATCCGCCTAAATCCTTTGTCCATCCGTGCTACAAAGGAACAACACAGATTTCACATATAAACTCAATCGCACAAGGTTTCGATGTGATTTCATAAAAAAGGGCGCCGATGGCGCCCTTTTTTATGATCTATAAAATTTTTTGCTATTGGATAACCTCAAATTCATTGGGAGAATTTCCCCAAAAAAATCAGATATTAGTTACCCTTCTTGCAACAAGGCTTCTGACATTCAGAACCACATTGCTTCTTTTCTGTTGCTGGAGCAGCTTGAGCACCCGCAGCACCTACTGCAGAACCTTCGTGACCACCGCATTTGTGTTCAGCACCCGCAGCACCATTGCAACCTGCTTTTGGAGCGCCTGCAGCAGCACCTACCGCAGCACCTTCTTTCTTGCAACATGCTTTTACCTCACCATTGGCAGCACCTGCTTTGCTACAACCGGCAGAACCTTCTTTCTTGCAACATGCTTTTACTGGAGCAACCACATCAGCAGCTGGAGCCACTTTAGCCACCTCAACAGCAGGAGTATTTTCTACTGGTTGGGCTGCATTTTGAGCCATAGACGACATTGCAAATCCTGCAATGAACAATCCTAAAACGAGTAATTTTTTCATATCTTTTTGTTATTTAAACAAATATACAACGCAAACTTCACATTTTACCACTTCGCAATCACCGTCTCTCCGCCAACCGTTTTCTGCTCCAATTGCACCAAAACCTCAGCATCCAAGGGCAAATAAATATCGATTCGACTTCCAAATTTGATAAAACCGTACTCACCACCCCTAGCGATCTCCATCCCAGGCTTGGCATAACAAACGATTCTTCTTGCCAACGCCCCCGCAATCTGCCTAAACAAAATTTGCTTTCCGCCCTCTTCCATCACAACCGTGGTTCTTTCGTTTTCAGTGCTGCTCTTGGGATGCCATGCCACCAAATACTTTCCTTTGAAATACTTGTAATATAGCACCTTGCCCGAAACGGGAGCCCTATTCACATGCACATTCACTGGCGACATGAAAATACTGATTTGCTTGCGCTTGTCCTTGAAATATTCGGGTTCTTCAACCTCTTCAATCACAACCACTTTGCCATCAGCTGGGGCAATAATCAAACCTTCGCCTTCAGGTGTCGTTCTCGATGGATTGCGAAAAAACTGCACCACCATGATAAAAAAGAACAGGCTCATCCCCAGAAAAATCTGAGACACTAAACCCTCTCCAAGCCATGCTTGCATGCCATAATTGAGCAACGCCAACACCAACGTGGTGACAAAAATGATGGTAAATCCCTCTCTGTGTAATCTCATTTTAGAAAGAGCCCCTCAATTTCAACGTACTCGCAACTTTATCCAACGCAACGATATAGGCCGCAATACGCATGTTTACATTATACTTTTCAGCCGTAGCATACACATTATCAAAGGCTTGCTTCATCGCACGATCGGCACGACGGTTTACACGCTCTTCTGTCCAATAGTATCCCAAACGATTCTGTACCCACTCAAAATACGATACAGTTACTCCGCCGGCATTGGCCAAAATATCTGGAACTACCAAAATTCCTTTGTCGTTCAAAATCGAATCCGCCTCAGCAGTTGTCGGTCCATTTGCACCTTCTACGATCATTTTCGCTTTGATACGACCTGCATTTTCTGGCGTGATTTGATCTTCCATTGCGGCAGGAACCAAAATATCGCAAGGCAATTCTAACAATTCACCGTTCGTCACTTGGCTTCCGCCTTTATAACCTTCCAAACTGCGCGATGCGCTGTTTGCAACATATGCAATCGCTTCCGCAACGTCAATTCCTTCCGGATTGTAATAACCACCAGTAACATCAGAAATCGCAACGATTTTCACACCCAACTGGGCGATCAACTTGGCTGAAATACTTCCCACATTGCCAAAACCTTGGACAACGCAAGTGGTGTTGGTTGGGTTCAATCCCAATTTGGCCATCGCACTACGAGTACTAACCATTACGCCTCTACCTGTTGCTTCTACACGACCTAAGCTACCACCCAAAACCAAAGGCTTTCCAGTAACTACAGCGT
>CANHXF010000281.1 GCA_947464515.1 Flavobacteriales bacterium | reverse complement strand
GCATTGAGTATTTTTTCTCACCAAGAACTTATGTTCAAGTCAATTATGGCGGCGGATACGGTGTAAAAGGCGACAAGTCGTTTACAAACATCAATATCCACAAAGAATTGGGTGAATGGGTTGATTTGCGATTGAATTACGGCATTTACGACTACAAGAACCCTCAGCATAGCATTGGCTTTGGAATGAGCTTAAATCTCGGCCCTGTTCAGCCTTGGATGTCGTTCAATACGTTGTCTAACGCTGTCAATTTCGCAACTTCTCACCGACAGTCAGTTCAATTTGGCTTAAATATCAACATTGGTACACGCAAAGATCGCGACGGAGATGGTGTTCGTGACAAGGCAGACAGTTGCTACAAAACCTTTGGTGTGATGAGCAACAATGGCTGTCCGCTTGGATTCTTAGGTGGCTCAATGAATTATGATGAAACAACTGTAGATTCTGCAGCTGCTGCTCCAGAAATGATTGACAGTGCAGCGGTAAAGGCTGATATCAAATCAGAAACATCAGCGCCGGTTACCGAGGAAATCAAAGATGTCACGACAGCCCCTGCGGTAGCAATAAACAGTGAAATGGCGACTGAAACATCAGACGAACCAAAAAGTGCGAAGCCCGCGAAAGTCAAAAAAGAAAAGAAGGCAAAGAAGGTAAAAAGTAACGAACCCGACTTGTCGTCTGCAATGAAAGATTAACAATTTGATGCCTCAGCGCATCATCCCGAATATATTCTGACCCAGTGCCGGCAACAATACCCGCTGGGTCATTTTATTTTCAGTGGCAATTGAAAGCAAGCGTTCACCCGGCTCGCCGATGGGTTCATCACTCAAATCAAACGTCCCGTAGTGCATCGGCACCATATATGTCGCCCCCAAATCCAAAAATGATTGATACGCCTTTGCTGGTGAGGAGTGATTGGACTCCATGAACCATTCCGGTTGATACGCACCGATTCCTAATATTGCAATATCGATATGCGGAAACAGTTCGCGCATTTCTAGATAGTGTTTTCCATACCCTGAATCGCCACCAAAATAAATCACTTTGCCCCCTACTTCTATCACGAATGCCCCCCACAAATGTCGATTGGTATCCGTTATCCATCTCCTACACCAATGTCGAGTTGGCAAATAGGTAATCTTTACCGTCTGATCATCCAACTGATATTGCTGATACCATCCCGCCTCCTGAATCTTACCATTGCGGTTAAATCGTTTCAGCAAAGGAGCCGTAGAAAGCCCGCACAAATACTGAGCATCGGGATTCAATTTAGAGAGCAACCGCATACTGTTATAGTCCATGTGATCGCGGTGATCGTGACTCAATAAAACATAGTCAATTTGGGGCAATTCCGTTGGCGCTATAGGTAACGTAGAAAATCGTTTTAACACCCGAGAAGCATTGCCAAATACCGGATCGGTGATGAGCGTCTTGCCACCCACGCGAATCATAAATGTGGCATGACCTAACCAAGCAACCCCATCGATTGAATCGTTTTTGATCCAATCCAAATCTTTGGAAATTGGCAATTGAAAAGTATCGGTTTTTTTGAATGCCAAAAACGGATTGGTTTGCTTTTTCCATTTCCGCACATCTTTGAACGTCAACAAAAAAGGATAATCCGGATTGTAGTATCGCCCGTTTGAAATGGGAGTTCCTTGATATCCCTCCTTTAGAGGATGATACTTCAGTGCAGGATTTTGTGCAAATTCACCTTTATTCATTATCTGAGTTTGGCAATGACTAGTTACCGATTTCGATAGTCCAACAATTAACAAAGCAAAAGTTATTCTGGCTTGATACATAAGAGGATATTTATTTTTCTGTTGTTCGATGCAGATCCCATTCACCAAGAACATGCAGCGCTTCAAAAACCGTCTCCAACCCTTTCACACTTACAATCAACGCTTTATCGGTTTGTTTTACACTAAACTTATTCGGATTACTGGCGACAAAGCCCATGATCGCGACAAAACTATCGCTGTGATACACCGCCGCATTGGCATCGCCAGGGAAATAGCAACGCATCCCGCCGTTTCCGAGTGAAATTTTCTCCATTCCCAATTGCTTTCCGGCCCATTTCAATCGAACCGTATCCAACAAGGCCGCCACGGTATTTGGAATTTTTCCAAATCTATCCTTTAGATTGTTCGCAAATCGCTGCAATTCCAATTCAGTATTGATGTTTGATAGTTCGCTGTACAAAGCCAATCTCTCCGCGGTCTGGGTGACGTATTCCGATGGGATGAGCATTTCAAATTGGGTATCAATCTGACAGTCGCGGCTGCTGATATCTTCGGGTTGATCAAACAACGCATCAAACTCCTCATTTTTCAATTCCCGCACCGCTTCATCCAAAATCTTATGATACATATCAAACCCCATCTCGCTGATAAAGCCCGACTGCTCGCCGCCCAACAGATTCCCAGCCCCGCGGATATCCAAATCCCGCATCGCCACCTGAAACCCACTGCCCAATTCACTAAATTCCTCCAACGTGCGCAACCTTTTTCTGGCATCCTCACTCAAAACAGAAACCGGAGGCGAGAGCAAATAACAGAACGCCTTCGTATTGCTTCTACCCACCCTGCCCCGCATTTGGTGCAAATCACTCAGACCAAACATGTGCGCATTGTTAATTATTATCGTATTCGCATTGGGAATATCCAACCCGCTCTCAATGATGGTTGTCGCCACCAAAACATCAAACTCGCCCTCAATAAATTTCACCATCACATCCTCTAATTCATGTCCTTCCATCTGACCGTGAGCCACAGAAACCCGACATCCAGGCACCAAATCGCCAATAATTCTGGCCATCTCGTGAATGTCCTTCACCCGGCTATGAACAAAGAAAATCTGTCCGCCCCGCTCCATTTCTTGCTGAACAGCCTCGGCAATTAAGTCCTTGTTGAACATGTGTAATTCGGTGTGTACGGGCTGACGGTTGGGCGGCGGAGTATTGATAATCGACAAATCCCGAGCACCCATCAAACTGAAATGCAAAGTCCGCGGAATGGGCGTCGCCG
>CANHXF010000280.1 GCA_947464515.1 Flavobacteriales bacterium | reverse complement strand
TTGTTTTTGATAAAAAATGAAACCGTCATCGGAATCATTGGGAATACACAAGGGGTGAGCAATGCGGTAAGTCCGCTCAAAAAGGCTAGGATAAACAATCCCATGAAACCTTCGCTTTTTTCTTCTCCGGCCATGCCATTGAACGTTTTCGCGGCACCTGATTTTCCACTGCGATAGCCAGGTTGTTCGGGGTTGGCGTCTGTATTGGGGGTAATGGCGATCTGACTAGAATCGTTATTTTGCGTAGCGACATCGGAAGGATTTGCGGATTCTGTATTTGGGTTTGCGATAGGATCGGCGGCTAAAGTTGGGCCACTTACTGTTAAAGTAGGGGTATTGATTTTCTGGTCGCGAATATTGTCGCACCCGCTTTCATTACAAATTTGACCATTAAAAATCATTTCGATGCCGGTACTTGAGATGGAACCCAATACTTTGATTTTCTGACGGAATTCACCTTTGCCAACAAATTCGCCGGTGCTGCAATTCCAGATATCGGTTTCTTTCACCATGTGGTCGCCCACGCCATAAAATTTTCCAACCAACTGATAAGATGCGTTCGGGGTGAAGTCGAAACTTGCACGAATCGGACCATCGTCTTCTGGGCAATCGCTTTTTTCACTGTATACGTGGAAGCCTTTGGCTACATCAAATCGAACAATAATTTCAATGATATCGCCAGATTTGGCGGTGGTTTTTGAGAAGGTCGCTACAAACTTGGGCTTGGGAAAGCCGGCGGCAGAGATTTGCGAAACGGCTAAAATTGTTAGGAGCGTTAATAGAAAACGTTTTAACATGGTATGTACAAATTTCGGGATTTATGGGCGAAAATTTACACGGTAGTGCACATTCCTTGGATAATTTGATTCTAAAGTCAATGATTCCATTGCTTAGGTTTGTTATTATGAAATTGAACAGGATACTGTGCGGTCGTTTATTTCCCTTTATTATGCTGTTTGCATTGCTGATTTCGTCAGATGTAAAGGGTCAGTTGATGAGTACGCGCGAGTACATCGACTCGTTTAAGGTTGTTGCGATGCAAGAGATGCGTATGCATGGCGTTCCGGCCAGTATTACATTGGGCCAGGGCGTTTTAGAAAGTGCCAGCGGCAACAGTAAATTGGCGAAAAATTGTAATAATCATTTCGGAATTAAATGCAGAAGCAATTGGACGGGTACTTTTTGTTTGGCCGATGACGATGCAAAAGATGAGTGTTTTAGGGGGTATCCTTCGGTTTACGACAGTTATCGTGACCATTCTTTGTTTTTGAAAAATAGCAAACGATATTTTCCATTGTTTGAGCTGAGTGCTACGGATTACAAGGGTTGGGCGATAGGTTTAAGGGAGGCGGGTTATGCTACCAATCCCAGTTATTCGAATATTTTAATCGGGGTGATAGAAAAGTATCATTTGGGTCAGTTTGATAGTATGGTGGTGATGGGCGATGATTATGTGATTCCATCGGAAGGTAATTCAAACGGCACACCTGGAGGGGGGAGTACCCCATTGGCCGGTGTTTCTGAAGTCAACGGAATTCAAGCCATTATCGCCAAGCCCGGCGAAACCCCCGAAGCACTCGCAGCGCGTTACAACATGGGGATTTGGCAGATTTATAAGTACAACGATATCGAAAAAGGACAAATGTTGAATCCCGGTGAGATCATCTATTTAAAGCCCAAAAGACGTCGTTCAGCAGAGACAAATCACCTAGTAAAACCCGGCGAAAGCATGCGTGAAATATCGCAGCAATACGGTGTAAAGGTGAAGCATTTGTACAAGTTAAATCGTTTGGAACCCGGCGAAGAGGTGCAGCCTGGGGAAGTGTTGAATTTGCGCTCTAAACGTTCCAATCCACCCACCACTTTAGTCCCGGGTAGCGATACCGCCAGTAGAATGCAAACGGCAAAACCGGTTGATTACCGCAAGTTCATGAGCAATGATGTATCGCCAAATGGAAAGCCGATGGATACGTATCACTTCGTAGAATCTGGCGAGACTTTGTATTCGATATCCAAAACCTATGGAGTTACGGTGGAGCAGATTCGCTTCTGGAATACTTTGTCGTCCAACCAAATCAATGTCGGTCAGCGATTGAAAGTGCGGTCAGCGAATTAATTTTCGTTGCTTTTCAATAAATAGTGGATCGAATTTCCCATATTCTGTTGTAAAACGATGGTTTGGTTTGATGCGAAATGCATCGCTGAATCAAATTCGCCCTCGGGATGGTAGATGCTTAACAATTCTAAATCTGTCTGCACCGAAACCCCCAATCCCAATTGCTCCAACGCTTTCACCAATGGGTTGTGCTTGTTTTCCTTATTGTCGATTACGCATCGGAATACAATGGCACTATTCTGCATCAAATTGCATCGCACTTTATTTTCCGACATGGCCTGGAAGATTTGTTTTAGGTGATCTTCGGCGATGAAAGTGAAGTCTTTTGTGCTGATTTCAAGCAGCAACTGATTGTCTTTGTGTATTTTGCAAGCAACTTCGATTCGAGAATTCTCATCGCTCACTTTGGTTCCTGGGGCGGTGGGGTTTAAAAACGATCGAACAAACAAAGGAATGTGGTTGGCCTTGAGGGGTTGAATTGTTTTAGGGTGAATCACCGATGCTCCGTAGTAGGCCAATTCTATTGCATCGTTGTAAGTGAGCGCGGGAATCAATACCGCATTGTCGAACTTTTTAGGGTCGGCATTCATCACACCCGCCACGTCCTTCCAAATTGTGATGCTTTCGGCGCCCAAAACGCTTCCAAAAATGGCTGCGCTGTAATCGGAACCTTCTCTGCCTAGCGTTGTGGTTTGGCCGCCCTTTGCACTGGCAATAAAACCTTGGGTAATGACCAAATTTGTCTTTGAGATGGGCATTAAATCGGATTTGATCAATTCTTCGGTCTCTTTCCATTGAACCCTAGCATCCCGATGCCTGGCATCTGTGATGATGAAGTTTCTAGCATCTACCCATTGATTTTCAATTCCTTGCGACAAAAGGTAGTGGCTCACGATTTTGGTGGCTATCAATTCGCCGTAACC
>CANHXF010000279.1 GCA_947464515.1 Flavobacteriales bacterium | reverse complement strand
TAGCGGTATTCCGTTTGAGGTTGTGATGCAATTCCACATACTTTCTTGCTTGAGTGGTCATCTCTTGCGATTTTGCCGGACTCGTAAGCAACGCACAAATTGCTGCCGCAAAGTCATTGGGTTCATCTGCCAATTTAATTTCTATGTCATCACTAACTGCTAGCCCTTGCGCCCCGATACTTGTTGATACGATAGGCACCCCCAACGCCATCGCTTCAAGCGTTTTTATCCGAATTCCACTGCCCGCTTGGATTGGCACAATCATCACACCGTGTTCATGCATAAAATCCTCAGCATTAGAAACTTCCCCGTGGTTTACAATGCCCGACTGAAAAAATCTAGGATCTCGCTTGCTTAACCCCTTCCCTGCCAAATGAAATTTCGCATTGGGTTGAGCCGACAATACCAATGGCCAAACCTTGTTCAGAAACCACATCACCCCCTGTTCATTGGCTTGCCATTCCATGGAACCGATATGAAACAACGACATCGGCTGATGGATAAATGCAAAAGGTCGTTCTATGGCGATGCCAGGCTGGTACACATGAATTTTGGGCTGCCGTGAATCGGAATCCCCACTATCGATTTGATTGATCTGCTGAATTTCGGTCAATGCTGTTCGGATAACAAGTGAATCAGTTTCTACGATGGGCACAATGGCATCCATGCGACACCAAGCATCGATTTCAGCGCGCTTTAAACGTTTCGACTGCAGCGCTAGGTACCATTTTTTCAGAGACTGAGGCGTGGAAATTGCCAATCTCTCCCATATCTGATATTCTAAATTGTGAGATCGATACACCCATTTTATGGGCTCTTTTTGAATCGTTTCGTTGCTATTTACAGCGTCAGCATCCATCCCCCCGTTGTTGGGTCTAACAGACATTTGCTTCATCACTCTCCATGTGATAGGCATCGAATACAAACCCTCAACCATCACGCAGTCGTAATTGCTGGACTGAATCAGATCGTAAAGTTCAACTGCCGCTTCCAAATCATCGTATCGCTCCAAGTGATAACTGCCGCCAAAGAGTAAATTCCAAAGGGCATTCAAGGGCTTCACGCCGGCATCCAACGACACCAAATGCACTTTACAAAATCCAAAATACTTTTCGATAATTGCGTTTTCCGCAAAGTGTTTTTTTGTATTGAAACTGAAAAAATCGACCTCCGCGCCGTTTTCCGCCAAAGACCGAAGCATTCCATACGTGGCAATGGCTCCCCCATCATGCAGTGGCCATGGCACTCGATTCCCAACCACTAATATTTTCATGAGATCGAATCGTCGGTTTTGGATTCAGTTACTGCCGAAGTTTCAACTTTTGGTTTTGACGACTCAACCGATTCGCCCTGAGACACTTCAACTATCGTAGACGACCTTTTCCGCTTCTGCCACATCGAAACGAACCAATTTTTCAAGGGATTTGTACCCTGAAAACTCTTGTCGATGCTGGCGCGATAGGTTATAATCACCCCAATAGGTAACAGCAACATCGAACTCATCCAACTGCCAACCCAAACGGGAACGATTCCCTCTTTGCCCATTTTTTCACCCGTAAGGTTCACCGCATAGAACAATACAAAAAGCACCACCGAAATCACCAATGGCATTCCAATCCCCCCTTTTCTAATGATGGCACCCAAAGGCGCAGAAATCAAAAAGAGCAATATTACCAAAATTGAAAACGCGAATTTCTTATGCAGTTCAGATTTGTAAAGATTGATATCGGTTTCTTCAAATTCTAGCGATGTCATTAAGCCTTCCACCGTACTTTTTATACTCCGGGCGTGGTTTATAGCACTTGCTGCAATGGTCGCCTGCTGCGTTTCAGGGTAATTTTTCAAAATCCTAGTCTCCGTCAATGGATCAAATTGAGACGAACTACGCTTAAAAGCCCTAAGCTGGGTATCTAAGGTCATTACGCCAGGAATGTGTAAATACCGACCTAAGTATCGACTATTATCGGCCTTGAGCAAATCGGATTTTATATGAAACGTATCAATTTCCTTGAACAGCTGCGATACATTTTGAAGTCGATAATCCGATGCGATCAAATCTCTATCCGAAAACTGATAATCTAAACTGGATAGGTCGATTTGAATCTGCTGCTTCTCAAAAAACATCTGATTAAACGGCTGTGTTTTCCGATACTCAGGGCTATTGGTCATCTCTTCGTATCGAACTCCTTTGTAGAGCGTAAAATTCAGCACCCGCTGATCGTCTGTTAGCTTCATTGTCCCCCATTCGGCTCTAACCACATTTAACCGTTTAGAATCGTCTTTTTTGTATTCATAAATGAGGACGTCTCTCACAGTTTGATTGTCGGACTCCTTCTTTCCCACGCGGATGGCAAATCCTTCTATTTGGTGATAAAAAATGCCTTCGGCGAGGTTGAATGTCGGTTTTTTAGAACGCATATCAATAAGCATTCCGGCTTGTTCGAGCTTGGCTTTAGGGATCACGTAATTGAGGAACATAAAGTTCATCACCGCCAAGCAGCACATCAACAAAAATATAGGTCGGAGCGCACGAAGCAAGGAAATTCCATTGCTTTTCATGGCTACCAATTCGAAGCTTTCGGAGAGGTTGCCAAAGGTCATTAGGCCTGCGACCATGATGGTGAGGGGCATTGCCATGGGCACCAGATCGGCCAGTGAATAGAATATGAGTTTTGCCAATAAATCTGGGGCGATGCCTTTGCCGACGAGTTCATCGATGAATTTCCAGAGGAATTGCATCAAAAACAGGAACATCGACAAAAAAAAGGTGACAGCAAATGGGCCCACATAGGAACGCATTAGCAGCACATCGATTTTTTTGAGCCCTGGGATTTTGAATTTCATGCCTTAGGTTTCAAAGATAGCAAAAGAAAGGTCAAGGATACGCGGGGCGATTGGGAAAACGCTTTAGGGCAAAAGCACGAAACCAGACGGATTGACACCGGTGGAGAGCGTAGTTTTTTGCGCTGGGTTTAGCAGGGGATATCGCATCACTTCACCATTGCTCACGAAGTCTTTGGCATCGGCGAGGTAGAAAAC
>CANHXF010000278.1 GCA_947464515.1 Flavobacteriales bacterium | reverse complement strand
AGGGAAGTAGGTGCGGAAGCTGATAGAACGGCCATCGAAACTGAAAACTCAGAAGTTCGTGAGACCGGTGTAGCGCCAGTTGTAAATAATACTGAAAATCAAGAAGTTAGAGAGCCTAGGCAAAATCGTGAGGACAGAGGACCTCGTGAAAATCGCCCGGCCAGAAATGAAAATACACCGAGAGAAAATCGTGAGCCCCGCGAACAAAGAGAACCGAGAGAAGCTCGTGAACCAAGGGCGCCGAGAGAGAATACCGCACCGCGACCTGATAATCGCGAACCAAGAGAGAATTTGTCGCCTCGCCCGGATAATCGCGAACCTCGTGATAATCGTGAACCCCGCGAAAATGCTCCGCGCAATGAAAATCGTGAAAATACACCGCCACGAAACGACAATCGTGAGCCGCGTACTGAGAATTCAGAAAATGTCGTTGCAGCGCCTACACCCCGACCAGAACCCCAATTAACACCAGAAGAAAAGCGCAGAAGAGAGGCTTTGGCCCTGTTTACCGAAATGGATGGTGTGGTTTCTACCCAAGGTGTGCTGGAAACGGTGCCCGATGGATACGGATTCTTGAGATCCCCCGATTACAATTACGTTGCATCACCCGATGATGTATATATCCCCGGCTTTATGATCAAACAAAATGGTCTAAAAACGGGCGATACTGTTCGCGGAAGCATTCGTCCGCCAAAAGAAAATGAGAAATATTTCTGCTTGGTGAAAATCGAAAGTGTAAACGGACGTACCCCAGAGGAAGTAAGAGATCGCGTTGCGTTTGAGCACCTAACGCCTTTGTTCCCTGATGAGAAATTGAATTTGTGCGATAGCGCAAGCAACTACCCCAACCGAATCATCGATTTGATATCACCCATCGGTAAAGGACAGCGCGGATTGATTGTCGCCCAGCCCAAAACCGGTAAAACTTGGTTGCTGAAAGGCATCGCAAACGCCATCGCCAAGAATCACCCAGAAGTTTATATGATCATTTTGTTGATTGATGAACGTCCGGAAGAAGTAACCGACATGGCCCGCAGCGTTCGCGCAGAAGTAGTGGCATCAACCTTTGATGAACCCGCCGATAAACACGTAAAACTGACCAATATGGTGCTTGAAAAAGCCAAAAGATTGGTAGAATGCGGTCATGATGTCGTAATTTTATTGGATTCAATTACTCGTTTGGCACGTGCTTACAATACTGTTCAACCCGCATCAGGAAAGATTCTTTCGGGTGGAGTTGATGCAAATGCGCTTCATAAGCCAAAACGATTCTTTGGTGCAGCAAGAAATATCGAAGGGGGTGGGTCGTTAACGATCATTGCAACCGCATTGACAGATACTGGATCGAAAATGGATGAAGTGATTTTTGAAGAATTTAAGGGTACCGGGAATATGGAATTGCAGTTGGATCGCAAGCTTTCTAACAAGCGTATTTTCCCTGCAATCGATATACTTTCTTCTAGTACTCGTCGTGATGACCTACTTGTTGATAGGGTAACCAATCAAAGAATGTGGGTATTAAGGAATCATTTGGCCGATATGAACAGCGAAGAAGCCATGAATACCTTCCTTAAATACATGCAGAATACAAAGGATAACAATGAGTTCCTTATCAGTATGAATAGATAATCCTACACTGCGAAAAAAATGTGCAAAACCCGTGTGATAGGAGGTGAATTCTGTTGTTTTTTTGAAAAATAAATTTGAAGAGATGGACAAGCCTAAAGTTGTTATTGAGTACGCCAAGTTGTCGCCCGAATTGCTTGATTTATTCGACGAGACGTTCCCAACCGGTGTAACGGGAAAAACGGTTCGATATCCCAATTCAAAAGGGGAGATCGTAACGGCCGTAAGATTAGAAACGGAATCAACCAGTTATTTGGTGAAACTGAGTACACGCGCCAAAGAAATCCTAACTGATGAGGATTTGGATGCATTGATACGCAGTTCTACCAAGTCCAAGGGAGACGATGAAGAAGAGGAAGCAGAAGAGGAGGAAGAAGAAGCTGAAGACGATCCGCGCAAAGCTAGCACGGATGATGAAGATTAATTTCGGATTCAATTGATATTCAAAGGGCTCTGTAAGAGCCCTTTTTTTATTTTTACGTTTACCTTTGTTCGATATGAATTTTACTGCTGTAATTACCGGTGCTAGCAAGGGGATAGGTTTTTCTGTAGCCCAAAGATTGGCGGAAGCGGGGTTCTCTTTATTCCTCGTAGGAAGAGATAACAATAGATTGTCTGATGCAAAATCTCAGTTGCTTTCAGCGGGTGCGCCAGAAGTAAATACTTTTTCCGGCGATCTATCGCAGTATGATGTCGCCAAAGATTGTGTTGCAGCAATTGCAAATACCTGGGATTCTCTAACGGTATTGGTGAACAATGCAGGCGTTTTCTTGCCAGGAACGATGATGGAGGAAGCGGAGGGTCAATTTGAAACCTTGATGACAACCAACATGAACTCTGCCTACCACATTACCAAAGGTTTGTGGCCCTTATTGAAATTATCCAAGAGAGCACATGTTTTTAATATGTGTAGCATCGCAAGTATCACAGCCTATGCCGCTGGTGGGAGTTATTCTGTTTCTAAGTTTGCCATGCTTGGATTTAGTAAATCACTGCGGTTGGAAGGGATGCCATATGGGGTTCGGGTTACAGCCATATTGCCAGGCGCAACCTTAACAGATAGTTGGGCGGGTGTTGATTTGCCACCCTCGCGATTCATGAAGCCAGAAGATGTAGCAAATGCATTGTATTCAGCATTTTTGATCAATGAAAATACGGTAATGGAGGAAGTGGTTCTGCGGCCAATTTTAGGCGATATTTGACCTTGATTTGGGTGGTGTGCTTTTGTTAGCGGATCTGCGCTTTTTTGCGTTTTGTTTAGAATCATTGGATCCTTTCGTGCAATTTTTTTGTCATGCTTGTTTCATCGATTAAGGATTGATAGTTTTTTATTATATTTGCGTTAAACACTAAAAACAGATGAAAAAATTATTACTTTCATTCGCCGCGTTGATCGGATTAACCACCGGGGCGATT
>CANHXF010000277.1 GCA_947464515.1 Flavobacteriales bacterium | reverse complement strand
GTATCGTTTGAACTCTGACTCTTATTTACATCGTCGTTCGGATGTAATACTTTCTTTTCATCATCCAATTTTCCACCACTCAATACATGAGCGCGGTTGGCAATGACTTCATTTACATTCATATTACTCTGAGTTCCAGAGCCAGTTTGCCAGATTACCAATGGGAACTCGGAATCCAATTTGCCCTCGATGATTTCATCGCAAACTGTACAGATTAAGTCACATTTTTCGGCCGACAATACACCCAAATCACGGTTTGTGCGGGCAGCACTTTTTTTCAAAATGCCAAATGCACGGATGATCTCCACGGGCATGCTGCCTTCGGGTCCGATTTTGAAATTGTTTCTGCTGCGTTCGGTCTGGGCGCCCCATAATGCATTGGCGGGGACTTTAACTTCACCCATGGTGTCGTGTTCTATGCGATACTGTGTCATAATATTTTACAAAGATAAAACCCCCAAGCCACACTTACGAAATTGAATATGCACCGTCGTGTTATAAAAAAATAGACAGCCAAAATTTTTCGTTCATAAAGCGAAACGTCCATTTACAAAAGCCCGACTATCTTTGCCCGTATATGTCAGAAAAGAAATTGCTCGACGCACTCAGTTATCATGCCGATGGAAGGCCTGGGAAAATAGAGGTAATCTCTACCAAGCCTACCCAAACACAATTTGACTTAGCATTGGCGTATTCTCCGGGGGTTGCGGAACCTTGTTTGGCCATTGCCGCAAATGTTGACGATGTATATAAGTACACAGCCAAGGGGAATTTGGTTGCGGTTATTTCGAATGGTACGGCGGTGTTAGGCCTTGGTGATATTGGTCCGGAAGCATCTAAACCGGTGATGGAAGGGAAGGGTGTGTTGTTTAAGATTTTTGCCGACATCGACGTATTCGACATCGAACTGAATTGCAAGGATGTGGACCATTTTGTAGAAACGGTGAAGGCAATGGAGCCCACATTTGGTGGAATCAACCTAGAGGATATTAAGGCGCCTGAGAGTTTTGAAATTGAGGAGCGATTAAAGGCTGCGTTGAATATTCCAATTATGCATGATGATCAGCATGGTACTGCCATTATTTCCGCGGCCGGTCTAATCAATGCATTGCGATTGGTTGAAAAAGAATTGAGTGAAGTACGCATCGTAGTGAATGGCGCAGGCGCTTCAGCGATCGCTTGTACTAAGTTGTTTGTATCGCTGGGTGCAGACAAAAAGAATATCGTAATGTTGGATTCGAAAGGCGTTTTGCGTGCCGATAGAACCGATTTAGATAAATATAAGAGTCAGTTTGTTACTCAACGCGACCTAAATACATTAGATGATGCTTTGGTTTCTGCGGATGTGTTTGTTGGTTTGAGCAAAGGGAATATTCTTACCCCTGAGATGATTTTGTTGATGGCGGAAAAGCCCATTGTCTTTGCGATGGCAAATCCTACGCCTGAAATCGACTATCATTTGGCAGTGGCAACGCGTCCTGATTTGATTATGGCTACGGGCAGGTCGGATTATCCCAACCAGGTAAACAATGTATTAGGATTCCCTTTCATTTTCCGCGGCGCATTGGACGTTAGAGCAACGGAGATCAATGAAGAAATGAAGCTCGCTGCGGTTCGAGCCATTGCTGACTTGGCGATGCAGCCCGTGCCAGAGAGTGTGATGATGGCATATAATGAAAAGAATTTGAGTTTTGGACCGCAGTATATCATTCCTAAGCCGATGGATCCACGATTGTTGACAACGGTGGCTCCGGCGGTGGCAAAAGCGGCAATGGATAGTGGCGTGGCAAAAAATCCGATTACGGATTGGGAAGGCTATAATGCGCAGTTACGTCAGCGGTTAGGCATCGACAATGACTTCGTGAACCGTTTGATGACCAAAGCGAAAACCAATCCCAAGCGCGTTGTTTTTGCAGAGGCCGATCATATTCGCATCTTGAAAGCGGCAGAAATTGCCAAACGCGACGGAATTTGCGAACCAATTTTACTGGGAAATCCTGAGGCCATTCAGAAAATGATGGATGAGAATTTTATCGAGATTCCGGGTGTGGTGATGATCGACCCAAGAAAACAGGATGAACAGTTAAAGGAATATGGCGAAATGCTGTTCCAAAAGCGCAGTAGGAAAGGACTCACTGGATTTGAAGCAGAATATCAAATGCGAAATCGGAATTATTTTGGTTCGATGATGGTGGAAAATGGAGTGGCGGATGCCTTTATTAGCGGTTTGACAAGGAATTACCCCATTGCTTTGAGACCTGCGTTGGATTGTATAGGGATGGTTCCAACTACGCATAGAGTGGCGGGAATGCATATTATGATGGCTAAATCAGGGCCTGTGTTTTTTGCCGATACTACGGTGAACATCGATATAGATGAAGATTCTGTTTACGAGATGGTTGGATTGGTGCATGATCGGGTGAAGTCGTTTCAAATCGAACCACGCATCGCATTAATTTCGTATTCCAATTTTGGTAGTTCAGCGGGTAAATATCCTTTGATGATGCAAAAGGTGGTTAAACGTTTGCATGCGGATCGACCTGATATTTTGGTAGATGGTGAGATGCAGCCGGTATATGCAATCGATGGTGATTTGAGAAGCAGAAGGTTTCCATTTAATAAGTTGGGCGATAAGTCGGCTAACGTATTCATATTTAGTGGCTTGAGTACCGGAAATGCGGTGTATCAAATCATGAGAAGCATGGGTAATATGGAGGCAATTGGTCCTGTGTTGTTAGGATTTAAGAAGTCGGTTCACATCCTTCACCACAGTTCATCAGTTCGCGAAATCGTGAATATGGTGGCTTTGGCGGTGGGTGAAGCTCAGGATAAATAAGGCATTTATCATGGAGAATGGGCCACATATCGAATGTGAATTAATAAAATGGGGATCGGTGAAATATATCCAATCCTTGGCGTTGCGACATGAAGTTTTGCGAAAGCCTTTAGGAATGATATTTGATCCCGCGATATTTCCGGAGGAGAAGGGTGATATACATTTGGTGGCCAATCACGGCGACTGGTTGGTGGGTTGTATGATACTTACAG
>CANHXF010000276.1 GCA_947464515.1 Flavobacteriales bacterium | reverse complement strand
TTAGGCCGGGCACTTTGACCAAATTCTGTTCAAAGCTAAATGCTTGCGGCTCCGGGAAATATTCGTTGTTGTATAGTCGATTGAAACGGTTGGCAAACGTGCGCGACATTTCTAAGTGCTGCTCTTGGTCCTTGCCTACAGGGACTTTTATCCCGCGATGTAGCAGAATATCCGCAGCCATCAATACTGGGTAGGTTAATAGACCTGCGTTGATATTGTCGGGTTGGGTTCTTGCCTTTTCTTTGAAAGACGTCACGCGCTCCAACTCTCCCAAATAGGCGTTCATATTCAAGAACAAATACAACTCCGCAGTCTCTGGCAAATCACTTTGAAAGTAAATTGTACATTGCTCTGGATCTAGGCCCAAGGCGATGTACTCTGCCAAAACCCGCTTTACCGAAGCGCTTAAATCACCCGGCGTTGGATGGGTGGTTAAACTGTGATAATCCGCAATGAAAAAATAGGAGTCAAACTGCTCTTGTAACCTCAGAAAATTCTTAAATGCGCCAAAATAGTTGCCCAAATGCAATTTCCCGGTTGGACGTATGCCGCTAACCACCACTTCTTTCATATTTACAAAATTACAAAATCGAGGTTGATTTTGGTTGGGGCGATACGTTTTTAAGCGTTTAATTGGTTTGTTTGATAGTAAAATCATCATTGGCCCCGTATTTTTGCGCCATGCCATTGTCGTTCCAACTCAAATTCTCTCCCCAAGATGTGGTGGATGCGGATTGGGTAAACGAGCAATTTGCAAAATCAGCGGGATTCGATGCACATACATGCAAGGTGGTATGGCGCAAGAAGTCGTTGGATGCCAGGGGCCGAGCCCCGTTTTTTCTGATTACAGCGGATGTCTATGCGTCGGGAGAATTGGTAGAGGCAGAGCATGGATATCGACTAAAATCGGTAGAAAAAGCATCGCCAGTTCACATCATTGGCGCGGGTCCGGCAGGTCTTTTTTGTGCATTGGAATTGATAGAGTTGGGGTTAAAACCCATCGTGTTAGAGAGGGGGAAAGCGGTGAAAGAACGACGTCGGGACTTGGCGATAATGAATCGTGAAAAGGTGGTGAATCCCGACAGTAATTATTGTTTTGGGGAGGGCGGTGCAGGGACTTATTCTGACGGTAAACTTTACACACGCAGCAATAAGCGGGGACCGGTTCAAAAGGTATTGCAGTGTTTAGTGGATCACGGTGCTCCGGATTCTATTTTGTACGATGCGCATCCTCATATTGGGACCAATAAACTGCCACAGTTGGTGGAAGGGATACGCGAAACGATTGAGGCGTATGGTGGGGAAATTCGTTTCGAAACCCGGGTTGATGGTTTGGTGATGGAATCAGATCGGATTGTTGCCCTACGGTTAAACGGCGGCGCCATTGAAAAAGTCGATAAAGTGGTACTTGCAACGGGCCATTCGGCGAGAGATATATTCGAAATGCTTGTCGATGCGAATATTGCCATCGAAGCAAAGCCCTTTGCCATTGGTGTGAGATTGGAACATCCCCAGTCCATTATCGATCAAATACAATATAAGTGCGATAATCGAGGCGAGTTTTTGCCACCTTCTTCCTATAGTTTGGTTGAGCAGATTCAGGGTAGGGGTGTGTTTTCGTTCTGCATGTGTCCGGGAGGGATAATAGCGCCGGCCGCTACCGCGGCCGGCGAAGTCGTTGTGAACGGTTGGAGCCCCAGCAAACGCAATGGAAACTTCGCGAACTCAGGCTTCGTAGTGTCCGTAGACGATCGCGATTTTAACGATTTTAATGCGCATGGAGAACTCCGTGCCCTGCGTTATCAGCAGCATTGGGAGCAATTGGCTTATCAGACTTCTGGGAGCTTGAGCGCACCCGCACAGCGAATGGAGGACTTTATTCAGGGTAAATTGAGCAGCGATTTGCCGTCGAATTCCTATATCCCCGGATTAGTGAGTGCGCAAATTGGCGATGTGCTTTCGTCGGCGGTGCATACGCGGATCCGAGAGTCGTTGGTAGTTTTGGGTAAAAAAATGAAGTCTTTTCGGACAAACGATGCGATTTTGGTGGGGATAGAGTCTCGCACCAGTAGTCCTGTAAGAATTCCTAGGGATTCAACTACGTTAACCCATCCTCGGATACTTAATTTGTTTCCTTGTGGTGAAGGAGCGGGTTATGCAGGTGGAATTATGAGTGCGGCATTGGACGGGATCCGTGTCGCTCAAGTTCAGATCTGAATTAACTACGATTTTTATTAATATTTGAGGGTTTTAAAGCAGTTTATTTTCTGTTGGAATGGCTTTTTTAGTGTCTCGGTTTCATTCATGCTTGCTGGTTATGATTCACTTGGGTGCTTGCTAATAATTTCTATAATAAAAAAATTCAAATTGTTGTATTATGTTATTTTTTAGTTTTTAAAAAATTAAGTTCATTGTGTTTGATAATTTTAGTAATGATTATTGTTTGCTTTCCTTTTAGTAATGGGATTGACACATTAAAAATACTTTTAAAGGCAATTTGTTTTTTGTTTCGATATTGCGTGCACAAAAGTGCTCATTTCTCTGAGAATAGTCTTTGAGAGCAAATTTATCGAAAGAAAAACCATATGAATATACACTACAAATTCACAAAGTCGGCGAGTTTCTTGAAAGGGAAATTCTTGCTGATGTTCCTGTTCTTGGCTGGGGTAGCCAATGCACAGTTGAGCGGCTCGTACACGATCGACGCAGCGTCGACCACGTCGGGTACAAATTTTAACAACTGGTACGATTTCGCCAGCACGGTAACATCTAAGGGTGTGAGTGCAGCGGTAACTGTAACAGTTAAGTCTGATGTAACAACAAGCACACAAACCGTGTTTGGTGCCATTTCGGGCGCATCGTCAACCAATACAATCACCATTGATGGAGGAAGTAAGGTGTTGTCTTACGGTGGATCGTACGAAGCCATTTCCTTCACTGGAGCGGATTATGTAACGATCAAGAATGCTACCATTCGTAACACAACAACGGGTGCGTATGCTGCGATTTTACGTTTGACATCTGGATCGGATTATAACAAATTCGACAACTGTATTA
>CANHXF010000275.1 GCA_947464515.1 Flavobacteriales bacterium | reverse complement strand
CCGGGTTTTGAAAACAGGGGCTCGGAATGACAAACCCCGCAATTTTTTTGAAACAACGTATACCCGCGAAGTTCTTGGTCGGTGAAAACAATCTGCTTTCGCTTCATCGAATCATAACGAGAACCCCGACTAATTAATGTCAACTCGAACTGCGCAAACGCCTTAAGCATCGTGGGGATACTGACCTCATGTCGACCAAATGCGCGTTTGTAATCCGGATCGCTTTTGAGGAATAACAAAATCGAATCGAGCGACATATTCATTTCTGTGCGATGGGTGAGCGGGGCTAGTGATTGCAGATCCAAATGTTTGATGGCACCGTCCCACATAAATTCTGATTGCCAGGCGAGATTCATGAGGGCCGGCGCGTTGCGCCGGCCCTCCCTATCCAAAACACCATGACTCCGTGGATGGTCCACATGGGCAAATGCCGTATAACTGGAATGACAGCCGCCACAGCTCACTTTGCCATCAGACGACAATCGCACATCGTAAAACAACTTCCGACCCAAAGCAACCATCTCGAGATCCATGGGATTTTGCGAAAAATCGTATGCCGGCATCGGCCAGCCTTCACCCATCAACGACCGCTGAAACTTCGGATCTAACCCACCGCCAGAAAAGCCAATAATGGGCTCACTCGCATCGCCTTGAAAAATTATACAACCCGTGATTGATGAAAATACAACCCCCGCGATGAGTCCTAAAAATCGACTATTGGTGAAACGTGACACTACCCGCAATAATACGACAATAATCGCGGGCAATGGGGCTGGGCGACATAACACCGAATTTTTTTTGATTCAAAATCTGCGCGATAAATGGCGTCAAATCCCACTGAGCAATCACCGAATTCGTTGTCGGATAAACCAAATAATCCGAAAGCATCGCCTGGGCCTTTGTTGCGCCATCAAACCCACCCAAATGCAATTCTAGTGGATGCTCATCTCCGTTCACACGAATCGCGCCCTCCATCTTCCACTGCACATACCCCGTTTGCCATGTCCAATACATACCCCGCTGAGGATCCAACGCCCCCGTACCAACTCCCCCCATTTGTATCGCACTGTCGATGCCGAACAACAACGAAATGTTAAAATTTCCAGGACCAGACACGGTTGGATACAAATAGATTTGATCCAAACTCGACGAATCCGACAAATCCAAAAGCCAAACCTTTGACCCCGTTTTCCCAGCCGATTTTGACTGCGCGATGTTTTTATGCCTACCACCAGACTTTTCCACGCCCGCCCCGCCATTCGCCGGAGGCAAGCTGATATACCAACGCAACTTATCGATGCGAATACTCACCAAACTATCCGATTTCTGCCACTCACCCAATACAACTTTCGCATCGCCCAAGGTCACTAGGTGATGGATAGTAACCATCGATTGGCCACGAGCAACAACCGAAATGAAACTCCATAGAAATAGAAGAAAATAGGCCGGTCGCGACAAAACAACTCTCATATACAAGTGCAAAATTACGGTGCCTCAGATTTGGAATCACCGTCCGGCTTGCCTTTCGGACCCCTGCCGCGAAACATTTTCGCCAAATCCTTGGTTAACAATGCAAAATCCCCTTGCTGCTCCGGTTTACAAATCTTCTGAATATCCAAAAAATGCGCAAAATGAATCTGCTGAATGTCTGCATGTAAAACCCCAATTTGATTCACCAATGTATCTTTTCGCCCCTGCGAGATCCCCTCGGCAACGCCGACAAACAACGCCGTTCTCAATCCCTGAATTTCCGATTCCTTTTCGCCAACCATTTTGCGATGTGTAACGATCAACGAGTCGTATTCTGTTACCTGCGCCGCATCGAAATGCAAACGATCAATGATCTCATTGCGAGGTCCTCCACCCTGGCCATCGCGACCTCCATTGCCCTGCTTGTGACCACCACCAACGATCCAAAACGCCGATACCAAAATCAGATTTAACACCAATAAAACAATCACCAAACGCTGAAATCCTGTTTTCATATCAATACAATTGCTCTGTTGGACTAGAAAAATTCTTGGTTATATCCACTTTGGCCGACGAAAAACCACTTCGAACCGCCACTACTTCAATAAATAATATCAAAACCAAACCCACCACAATCGACATCCAAGAAACCCACCCAATCTGCTGCGGCACATCTTGCATCGCATCAACCTTCGCCTGAATTCTTGTAAACAAAAATGGGCTCGGACTTACGCGACCGATGTGAGCACTAGGATGTAAAGGATCATTCATCTCCATACTTTTTGTATTAATGACACTTCCAAAATTAGTGTCAACTGGCACAATAGACGTCGGTTTTTTCATTTCCCCTCGTTTTTTAACTCTATTTTTAACAAATTCTTCTTCGCCCTCTGCAACAACGAATCCACCGCTTTCACCGACAAATTCATGATGGCGGCGGCTTCGGCCGGACTAAATTCTTCAATTCTCACCAAGACGATAGCAGTTCTCTGATTTTCAGGCAATTGATCGATGCGATGAAACCATTTCGATACCAATTCTCGATGCTCAAGCGCCACACCAGGGTGATTTAGGTCGTTGTTGGGCTGCGCCACATTATCAGTGGTCACGGTGAGATACGAAATCAACCCACCCCCGCGTTTTTGTCGGTTCCGCGCCTTAATAAAATCCAAAGATTTATTCACTGCAATCCGATGAATCCAAGTTCCCAACTGCGCCTTCCCCTCAAACTGACTCTGTTTGTTGTAAACGGTTAAAAACACATCTTGCGTCACTTCTTCCGCATCCTCCACATTCCGCAGATACTGCAGGGCGATGTTGAACACGCGTTCGCCAAACTGTTTGTATGTATCTTCTAAATTGAGCAATGGGATTTTGGTAGGGGGTAGACGACAAAAGCGATGGAATTGCTCCTAATTGATTTAATATTTATTATTTCAAGTATTATTCTAGTTAGGGGCGATAAAAAAAATTTGTTGAGATTTGGCGAACAGGGGACATGAATGTGGTGATTAAATCAAAGTTCTTGTGCGATAAAATTGGATTGATTGAAGTAATTACTGAAAGGGCGACCCATTGACAAACACTTGATGACAGTGATTTTGTCCCATGAAATAGGGGATCGCTTG
>CANHXF010000274.1 GCA_947464515.1 Flavobacteriales bacterium | reverse complement strand
CCAAAATTGTCCGATCTCCGATTTCCGACGGGTAGCTGATTTGCATCGATGAAAGTTTGTTTTTGAATGATGATTCTCTGATTACTCGACTTCAAAAACGCTCAAAAATTTGTTTAAGTCGTTTTTTAAGCAAAGAATTTATCGAATTCACTTTTGGGAAATTGAATTTATTTTGGCGAATCCACATATCGGCAGATTTAAACAATTTATTGGATGGGTGGTTGGGCGTTGCTTGTGCAATCATTTAGAGGCTGATCAAGCAATGAAATTGGCATTGATAGATAATGTTAAAACACCCCGACGCACTGGGATGAAATTTGTGCGTGGCAAAGGGTTTGTTTTCAGTGTTTTACACTAATCACTCAAACTGCTTTGCGCTGTTATTCCAGAAAATAGCAGGTGTGAAGTCATTACTTTGGAACAGGTTGATTTTTACAGTCTAGTAATTGTGCAGCAGCATGCTGCACAATTAAGGATGCCGGCCGTTCGCTTTTCAATTTCTGCGTGCAGCTGTTATAGAGTAATCGGACAAATTGACCCACTCCGTCGGACTGAAATTGACCCCCGCAGTGGAGGCAAATTATAGGTACTAATCGGGGTGTTAAATCAAGAACACTTTGGGCGTTTTTGGATGTGAGTAGTTCCGACGGAGATGCGTCAGTTTACAGCGACGAATAGGGTTTGTCGTCAGCGTTTTTTCCACCTGAAACTCTATCTTCGGTTATTTGATTTATGGGAAGAGGTCCGTCAAATAAATTACGAATTGGGAACGGGAAATGAGAGTTCAAAGATCCATTCCACTGCTTGTAATTGAGTTCTCAATTCTTGCAGGTTGTTTATTAAATCATCAAATGAGGGTTTGTGTTCTTCGTAGATCATTTCCTCCATCATTTTTGCGTAGTCGGCTTTCCATTCTGCCATTTTTCCCTCAACCGGAATGGGATTGAGAGTGCGTGGATTGTGCAGATTATAATCTACATCGCCGACCCTTGAAAACTTGTAGCGGTGTGCCACAATTGTCTCATATAGCTCCTTGTCGCTGATGGCCTGTTTAAATATACCCGCTTTGGTTAAGTGATAAATGTCGTATAAATGACGGCTCAATCTATCTACCCTCATTTTTTCTGCGTGACGGTGGAACTCTTCGTGCAGTAAGAATAACTTTTCTAAAAAAGTCCGTTCCGGATTAACGGTCGGCACTTCAAATAATGATTCTGCAAAATCCCTATCAGCATAATGTTCATCTACCATCGACCCAAACTTCTGAGAAGTAAATGGCTCTCGCAATGATCGGCAACTGATTTCCAACAGCACCCGAGGTAATACATATTCCGTGGGTTGGGCTATGATGTTTGGGTAATAAATCTCAATAATTCTGGGGTCCTGGTCGCCTTCGCCACTATCTAAAATTTTACATACAAGTACTTCAAAACCTCTTTCCTTGAATGCCTCTTGTAAATCAGCGAAGAAGGTGCCTGTTGTGTAATTGCCAGCTTCTTTTCTCAGCTTACTTATTTGTGTTCTGGTTATGTCTCCTTGATAGCCCTCAAAAAACTCCTTATCAATAGCCAAATCAATATCTTCTGAAAATCGGTTAATCAGTTTCCATGCTTTACTCAATGAGGTGCCGCCTTTGAATACCAAATGTGCAGCGATATCCATCTGAAAGATTATGTTTAGGGTCCGGCTTACCCACCAGTCTTTTTCAACAGCAAAGGGTGTCATGCCCATTTCTGTAGCAACGGCATTAAAAATAGCTTCTTTTTCTGCCTTGTCTATGTTATAAAAATCAAGCTTCGCCATCATTTAATGCTTTTTTAATAATTTTCTGAATCCATACAGGCGCTAGGGCGATATCGTGTTTCAGATCCGTTTTATCTTCTTTCTGAAGCAGGTTGACAATCTTCTTTTCTTCCGCATCCGTTACCTTGCCGCTGCCAATTTCTTTTAATGCTTGTATAGCCAGGCGACTTATTTTTCCTTTGGTCATTAGGTTTTTGGGTGTAGTCTTCTTGAATTTAATTGTGCGCTTGCCTACCTTTATTTCACGCGGCGAGCCATCTGTAAGCAATACAATATTCATGGGGACTTGGGTGCTCAACCCCAGGGCGTTCAAAGCATAGCTTCCGGTTGGTAAAGTTCGTATCCGGTCACGTTTGGCGATGGCTTCTGCTACCTCTTCAGCTGAGGGTATTAGTTTGCCCAAAAAGCTACTCTCCTTGGGTAGAACATAAATGCCTTGAGCCACTCTGTAGATCACACCTTCTTTTTCTAACCTAAACAATGATATCCTTACCGCTTCGGATGATCCAAGATCGCTAAAATCGGCGGGCAGAAACAGATCTCCTGCAGGAAGGGTTTTTATACACTTCAATATGCTCTCTTCTATGCTCATTCTTAATTTTGTAACAAATTTATTCAATATTTGTTACTATTGGGTCATTTTGTAACAAAAAAAGAAAACATTTGTTACAAATACTTGTTGCTAATCGATTAGATGCCAGAGGGAAAATCGGACAAACTAACGCATCTTCGTCGCCGCGAACTTACCCATCTCCGCCGGAACCATTCACCTCCAAAAACAGCCGCCTTATTCTTGGCTTAACACCTCAGTTAATACCTGTAATTTGCATCTGAGGAGGGGTCATTACCCTGAAAAATCTAGTTTAGAACGGTGCGATTTTTTGGGAAGAGGTCATTCAATTATTCCATTATGATACCAGTCAGTAGGATTAATGTTTTTAGTTTTTTTCTGTGCGATAACTTTTACTATTATCTTTTTATGACATGGACAATTTGCTTTCATGCCGCATAAAACAAATTCAGAATAATATGCTTTGTCGGTAATGTCTTTGGTCTCTGCATATACAAAGTATTCTCCTGTAGGCAACTTCATTTTATAAGTAAAATTTTTCCTGTTCATAATAGTTGTACAATATGTTGCTGTACTATCACTTACACTAACTGCACAAATTTTTAAATCCGCTGGAATGTACTCCCCTGGATAACTATAACTACCTAAAATAAAACCGCAACTTGTTAAACTATCAGCAGACTGAGCTAATATTACATTTGCAGTGATGAGTAAAAAAAATGTCAATATGAAATGCCTCATTTATTCACCTATTATTTT
>CANHXF010000273.1 GCA_947464515.1 Flavobacteriales bacterium | reverse complement strand
GCATTCATCCTTTCGATTTTCAATGGCCCCGATTCATCAATTGTGGTATCATAAGCAGGTTGCATTTTAGATTTTTTTGATATTGCATAGACCGACCAAGTGCGAATGGCTTCCAACTCGTTATTCCAGTCCAACGTGTCGATCGATTCGGTTTCTACCTTCTCCCCCTCCGTCACCGTTTTTGTCATTCCGGGTTGAGCTTTTTGCAACCAAGCAATTTCATTTTGCGCAAATCGCACAAAAGAATCGGGTTCCGCTGCCGCATCCACATGAGAATCCTTTCCGCAGCCAAACAAAAACGACCCCAGAAGGAATATCATCCACAAGGAATGGTTGGCAAATCGCGGGCTAGAAATCGAAAAAAACTGTTTCATTTTGATGTTTTTAATCATCATAAAATCAAAGACTTACCTGTCATTTCCAAAGGCTGCACCACGCCCAACATATGTAAAATTGTAGGCGCAACATCGGCCAAGATTCCATGTCGTAAATCCTGCTCTTTTTCTTGTGTCACCCACCAAACAGGGACAGGATTGGTTGTATGCGCAGTATTTGGCGATCCATCATCGTTCACCGCAACATCTGCATTTCCATGATCTGCTAAAATGATAAATTCATATCCCATTTCCTCACCCACCTCAACCAAACGCTGCAGGCAAGTGTCCACGGTTTCAACCGCTTTGATAATGGCTGAATAAACCCCGGTATGACCTACCATGTCGGCATTGGCAAAATTCAAACAAACAAAATCGTATTGTTCCTGCTGCATTTTTTCCAAGGCACGCTCGGTGAGTTCAACGGCGCTCATTTCGGGCTGTAAATCATAGGTAGCCACTTTGGGCGATGAGACCATCAATCGATCTTCACCTTCAAAAACGGTTTCCCTGCCCCCTGAAAAGAAAAACGTAACGTGGGGATATTTTTCTGTTTCCGCCGCGCGCAACTGCCTGAGTCCCGACATCGATATCACCTCACCCAATGTCTGCTGCAGATTGTCGTTTTCAAACAAAACACCGGCAATCTTATATTTCGCATCGTACTGAGTAAGCGTATAATATTCCAACTTCAATTTCTTCATCCCGTGGGACGAAATATCCTCTTGCGTTAGAGCGCGGGTGATCTGCCTACCTCGATCGGTTCTGAAATTTGCATTTATTACAACATCGTTTTCCGCAACTAATCCTTCATTGCCACTCAAAAACCTAAGCGGATTCATAAACTCATCGGTGATTCCTGTATTGTATTCATCATGGATGGCCTCGATTGAATCAACCGATTTGCCCGTTCCATGAACCAATAAATCGTAGCACACTTTCACTCTTTCCCAACGCTCATCGCGATCCATGGCGTAGTAACGACCTACCACTGTGCTAATTTTGGCATTGGTGCCCGCAATCGTCGACTGCAAATCCTTCAAATACCCAAAACCAGCGCGTGGATCCGTATCTCTTCCATCCAAAAATGCATGTACGTAAATATTTTTCAACCCATAATCTTGGGCGATGCCACAAAGTTTTTTGATTTGTTCGATGTGCGCATGCACGCCGCCATCACTCAACAAACCCATGATATGAAATGCTTTATTACCCGACTTGGCTGATGCCATAGCCTTGAGCAACACGGCATTGTCTTCTACTTCATTTTCCGCAAATGCCTTGTTGATTTTAGCCAACATCTGCCAAACAATTCTTCCCGCGCCCAAATTCATATGACCTACCTCTGAATTTCCCATCTGACCTTCGGGCAAACCCACATTTTCGCCATCAGTGCGCAACGTTGCATTGGGGAATCTTGCAAACAAAGAATCTGTAAATGGCGTAATCGCCTGATTTATGGCGTCAGAATACGAGCCATTGCCCAACCCCCAACCATCCAACACCACCAAAGCCACTTTTTTTACCATTCCACAAAGGTACAACAGCGTATAATTGTATGAAGGAAAATCACGATATTTGTGCTGTGATTTTACACTTTTCATCTGCCTTGAACGCAAAAGCCCTTCGGTTTGTCCTTTTGTGTTGCCTAATGCTGGCAGCAGAAGCAAAATCTCAAGTGGTTTACGATGTAGAACCGGCCGTTGAATCGATGGAAAAAGCGCGGAAAGAACGCACCAAAAGCAGCGACAAAAAGATCAGTGGGTATAGGATTTTCGTTGGTTTCTCATCTAAACGCGCCGAAGCAACAGAAATCCAAAAGAAAGCGGACGAAATTTTTGGCAGTACGTATGGCGCATTATTGATATACGACGAACCCAATTTTAAAGTTTATATCGGAGCATTTACTACCGCAGCGGAAGCAGATGCGGCATTGGCTGATATCAAAAAGGAATTTCCTACCGCCAGAAAATTGCGACTTCAGATTCCCAATCCAGGTTATACAGGACCGGAAGGCAATTAATCCCATCGCAATGACGGCTAAAAAAGATCCCCAAACAGAAAAAACCAAGCAAGAAGTGCGAGAGCTTTTCACGGGGTATTTAGAATTACACCAACATAGAAAAACACCCGAACGCTACGCGATTCTGGATGAAATATACTCGTCAAAAGTCCATTTTGATGTCGATGAGTTATTCCTAAAAATGAAAACCCGAAACTACCACGTATCCAGAGCCACTGTTTACAACACCCTCGATTTATTGGTAGAATCAGGCCTCGTTAAGCGCCACCAATTTGGTCAAAACACCTCTCATTATGAGCAGGCTTTTGGCTATAAGCAGCACGACCATTTAATTTGCAATAAATGCAAACGCGTATTTGAGTTTTGCGATCCCCGCGTACAACAAATCACTAGTACAATGGGTGGATTACTCAAATTTGAAGTCAGTAGCCACAGTTTGCATCTTTATGCCAATCCACAAACAGATCCACAGGGAAATTGCATTCAGTGCAACCTAAACCCTAACACTTTATAAAACTCTAAAATCGATAATTCAGTCAATGGTTGATGTAATATTAGGCCTCCAATGGGGCGATGAAGGAAAAGGTAAAATTGCAGATTACCTCACACCAAAATACGACGTAGTAGCTCGTTTCCAAGGCGGTCCAAATGCGGGTCACTCCTTGGATTTCGAAGGAAAGAAATTTGTTCTAAACACCATTCCCTCAGGGATTTTTCGCAAAGAGACAATCAATTTGATTGGAAATGG
>CANHXF010000272.1 GCA_947464515.1 Flavobacteriales bacterium | reverse complement strand
TTCCGATGCATCGTTCAGTGGTGAAACCTTCGCCGTATTTACAGCCGATCAATCGACCGAAGTCTTGAGAGCGGGCCTCCAAAAAGGATAAGAAATCTTGTCCGCTAATGGGTGTTTGCGGCTCTTGGCTATTTGGATCGTAGAACTGACTCTTGAATGCCATGATGGCGGCCATTTTCTGTTCGTATTCATCGGAAATATCGACAATTAAATTGGGTCCGATGTTGCGATCTTGTATGTAATTGTAGATGGTTTTAGGTCGATGCGCAGCAAGGTTCTCGCCGTCATGATCACAAACTATTTTGGGAAGACCAGACAAAAAGCAAGCACGTGAAACCAGCGATGCGGCACGGCCATGGTCTGGATGTCGGTCCGAAACGGCATTTGCCAACACAATTTGCGGTTTGTATTTGCGAATTTCAGCAATCACTTTCATTAATGTTGCTTCATTTTCTTCAAAGAAACCATCGCCAAGATTCAGGTTATCGCGCACAGCCAATCCCATGATTTTTGCGCTTTCGGCAGCTTCTTTATCCCGCAAATCGGCAGAGCCTCTGGTCCCTAATTCACCGCGAGTTAGGTCGATGATTCCGCAGGCATGTCCCATATTGATGTGCTTCATTAGGGTTCCGGATGCGGCCAATTCAACATCATCGGGGTGGGCGGCGAAAGCCAGTATTTTTAGGGTTGGGAATTGACTCATAATGAGGCGGGTGGATTAAAAATCAGGTGGAGCATGGTGTTTCCAACGGCGTTCAAAGTGCGCTTATCCACGGCATCCATGTTATCGTCGTGGGTATGCCAAAACGGTGCAAATCCACTATTGGGGTTGTACTGGATGATATCGATCATTGGGATTTTGGTGGCCTCATAAACGTATTTGTGATCGTCTGTGATCGCTCCAATGAGTTTCAAAGGAAAGTAGTTTTCATAGCCCAATTCTTGAGCAATTTGCCAGGTATGGACAAGGACCCAGTTTGCGTAATTGTTAGAATTTTCCTCCCACATAAATTGAGCGTTGTTGCCGCCAACCATGTCCAGAAGTACGCCGAAACTTGCTTTATAATTGGGGATATGTGGGTTTTTACCCCAATACTGACTGCCGAGGCAGAATGAGTTTTCGATTTCGGAAATACCGAGATCTTCGGCATCAAAAAGTATGAAATCGATGCCCCAATCGGGTTTTTGGGTTTTGAGATTTTTAGCCAATTCAAGGATAATTCCTACGCCACTGGCACCGTCGTTTGCTCCGAGGATGGGTTCGGTTTGTTTTTGATCGTCTTGGTCGGCGTAAGGTCTACTGTCCCAGTGCGATGCGATGATCATGCGATTTTTGGCTAACGGATTTACGCTACCGATGATGTTGTAAATGGGTATTTTTTTGCCGTCTTTGGGTGCTTTGCCTTCGCCGGTTTGGAAATAGGCGGTGTCGCAGGTGTTTTGAAGTTCCTTGAAAAGCCAATCTGCGCATTTTTTGTGAGCAGCGGTACCTGGAATTCTAAAACCAAATGCCAATTGTTTTTCAATATTTTGATAGGCATTGTCGGCCGAAAATCCAGAAATTTTACGAGTAACAATACCCTCCTCGGTGGAGGAAGAATCCGTGGGAACTTGGGTTTGTGTATCACCACCACATCGCCATAAAAGTATAGTTGCGGCGGTAATGAGGATTAAAAATGCGCGTGCTTTCATCAAAGTTGTACAAAGTTAATTAATTGTTGGTGGATGGGTGATTCAAAATTGTTGATTAAGGGTTAATTTCGCTTGAATTAGCATGGATAATTCGATTCAGAGTATGACGGGCTTCGGAAGGGCCCAAATGGAAACGCCTTCGTTGCGCGCGGTTTGTGAGGTTAAGGCGTTAAACGGACGGTATTTTGAGGCGGATTTGCGTTTGCCCAAATTTTTGTATGAGATTGATCCTCAAATACGTAGGTTATTGAGTGAAAAGTTGGAAAGAGGAACAATTACTTGTACTTATTCCATCACTTTCCCCAATGTAAAGGCGGAAGATCAAGAGATTCACATCAATGTGGGTTTGGCAAAAGCGTATTTGGATAAGTATCAGGAATTGAGTGGCGCCTTGGGTGTGGAGTTCCGCGATCCAATCCGCGATATCATTCGCATTCCGGAGGTCATTCAAACGGGTGAGCGCGGTGTAGAAGACGAAGTAAAAAAGGCAATTGTGGCCCTTACACTTCAAGCGGCAGATATGTTGGTTCAGTTTCGCAAAGAAGAAGGGATGGCAACAGGAGTTAAGTTGTTGTCGTTGGTGGAATCAATCCAACTTGATTTGAACGAAGTTTCTGTTCACGAGGAGCCGCGCAAGCAAGGCTTGCGCGATCGCATTTATGGTCAATTGGCCGACCATGTATCGTCTGAATTGAGAGATAACAATCGCTTTGAGCAGGAGATTTTAATGTACCTCGACAAGTGGGATATTGCTGAGGAAAAGCAGCGTTTGCAGCAGCATTTGGACTATTTCAGAACCTGCCTACAAAAGGAACCCTTGGGTAGAAAACTGAATTTTATCGCCCAAGAAATGGGTAGAGAAATGAATACCATGGGTGTGAAAAGCAATTACTTTCCAATGCAACAGGCTGTGGTTCAGATGAAAGAAAAATTGGAACAAATCAAAGAACAAGTCTTAAATCTCGTTTGATAAAAATGGTGAAATCTATGTTGAGTTGCCGGGGGGTAAAATGGCCTCTGGCGCTTTGTCTAACAGTTTTGCAGTATTGTAGCGCAACTGTTTTAAATGGGCAGTGGTCTAGTCCTGAGCCGCAGGTTGACACAACCAATATTTACTTGTTTGTTGATACGATTGCGGCAAAAGAGCCGGTTTATCAAGGACCTGTTTTTCAAGACAGCTTAAAACGCAGAGTTACTTTGATGGATTGGAGCAACACTGCATATACTGCGAATACATCGGATGCATTGTTGTCCTTGTTGCGCAGCGGCGATCTAACCAAATTTGATGTTGTCTATTTGCCTTGGCATAGAATCCAAATTGTGTTGATGCAACAATATTTGCGACATCCCGATTCATTGCATATGGATTATTTGCACGTGAGTTGGGAAGATGATGTTGAATTTCCAGAGTCGTTGTTTTTGGCGATGCGTGATTTCCAGAAAAAGCAACCCGGCGC
>CANHXF010000271.1 GCA_947464515.1 Flavobacteriales bacterium | reverse complement strand
TTCCGATGGCGGTGCTCCATGCGCGACCTAAGGCATCGCTCACACGACCGCTTATCAGTCGAAACAACAACGAAACGCCGATATAAATACTTAGAAACAATCCTTTGTTTGTGTAGCCCATTTCTAGGGTAAAATCGGACATTACGGTGAGTATAGATCCCAGTGAAATGCAAACCAAAAACATAATAAAACTGGGTCGCCACGCCGGAAAATAGAACAGGTTTCGGATGTTAAAGACGAATTCTTTTCGGTTTGATACTGTGCGCGTTTCGGGCAAGCTCATAAAGAGTAGCCAAGCCAAAGAAGCCAGGGCTGCGCTGGTGTAATAGAGAATATCTACCCCAAAATGTAAGGCGATGATTGCGCCCAAGGCATAGCCAATGGTGGTTCCGAGGTTGTTGAACATCCCTTGCCAGCCCATGGCGCGACCGCGGTGGGATTCGGCGACGACGTCGGCGGTGAAGGCAGTAAATCCGGTGGGGGTGAACCCTGTGGAGAATCCATGAATTGCGCGAACGATCAAGAATCCCATGGCTGTGGTCACCATCGGGTAGAAACAACCCGCGATGATGCAAAATAAGCATCCACCGATCATCGCCCATCTACGGCCAAGGTTATCGGTGATCCAACCACTAAAGGGTCTAGCAATTAGGGCGCTAAATGAAAATGCTGGGATGATCCATCCTACATAAGCTGCGCCGCCTTTGGATCTCAGTTCTTGGGCTAATTCTGGGAGAATAATGTTAAATGAGAGGAAAAAACTCATCGCACCCAAACACATAATCCAAAACACCCTTGGGTATTTATAGGGTAGGGCTGGTTGGAGAGAACTCATTTACTGGAATAGTTGGCAACCAATGGCATAATGCGTCCTTTTCCAAAGGCTTTGGTACTGACACGCAAAATAGGTGGGGCCTGATAACGCTTGTATTCGCTGCCATTGACGAGGTCAACGACTTTGTGCACTGTGGTTTGGTCGTATCCCATCGTAATGAGTTCATCAACCCCTTTGTGCTCTTCGATGTAGTGTTTTAACAATTCATCCAAGACATCGTAATCGGGAAGGGAGTCAGCGTCCTTTTGACCGGGGCGAAGTTCTGCCGATGGCGCTTTGGTGATGATATGGTTTGGGATGATTTCCTTGTTTCGGTTGATATAACGAGCCAAGGCGTAGACTTGATTTTTGTATACATCGCCTAGCGGACTTAATGCACCACATAAATCACCGTAAAGTGTGCTGTAGCCAACACTTAGTTCGCTTTTATTGCTGGTATTTAGTAAGATGTAGCCTAGTTTGTTGGAAATGGCCATCAAAAGGACCGCTCTCGACCTGGCTTGGAGATTTTCTTCGGCTAGATTGAATGGCTTCCCTTGAAATACGGGTTGAAGCGCTTCGAGATACGTATCGTAGATGTTCTTGATTGGAATCGTAATGGTATCGTTGCCGAGATTTTTGCTCAACAATTCAGCATCCGACACACTGTGATCGCTACTAAACATCGATGGCATAAGCACGGGATGAACGTTTTCTGCCCCTAATGCTGCTGAGGCCAAGGCTTGAACCACTGCACTGTCGATTCCGCCTGAAGATCCCAAGATAGCCTGTTTGAATCCCATTTTATTGAAATAATCACCGATGCCAAAAACGAGTGATTTATACAACTGCGCGGTATCGTCGGTATCCAAAGGGACAGAATTTCCCATCGCAAATTTTCCATTTTCGAAAGATGCGTAACTTACGTTTTCTTCAAAACTTGGGGCTTGTAGGACTACTTCGCCGTTGCCGTTGATTGCGCGACTTGAGCCATCGAACATGAGTTCGGTATGGGTGCCTACTTGGTTGACGTAAAGAACTGGAAGGTCGAATCGCGATGCTTGTCCGCCGAAAACCCGATTTCTCAGCGATTGCTTGCCCAAGTTAAACGGCGATGCGGCTGGATTGATGATAAGTTCGGCGCCTAAGTCCTTCAATGCTTGACCTGGGCTTACCAAATATTCAAAGTCGTTGTAGACATCCCACAGATCTTCACAAATGGCGATGCCAATCTTTACGCCTTTATATTCAATGATTTGCGATGTAGATTCGGGTTGGAAATATCGACTTTCATTAAAGACATCGTAGGTAGGGAGCAGGGTTTTGGCGACGGTGTGTTGGATTCTTCCGTTGTACATTACGCAAGCCACGTTTTGCAGTTTTCGGCCTTTATTGGGGTTTCTGACTACGCCGCCCACTATGGCTGCTATGCCCTCGCAAGCTCGGGCAATGGCCTCCAAGGCATGTTCACATTTTTCAATGAAATAGGGATAGTCTAGAAGATCATCGGGCATGTAACCACATACCGACAACTCCGAAAAGACAACCAAATCTACTTTGTCTTGTTTGGCTTGGAAAATGACATCGGCCATTTTCGCAGTATTAGACTCAAAATCGCCGATGGTAAAATTGAGTTGGGCCAGTGCGATTTTTAACCCCGCCATGACTCAATTAGAATAGGATACCTGCTTGGATGGCAAGTAAATTGGATTTGCCCGTGATGGTTGGGTCTTTGAAGAAGTTATTGATTGCATTATCGAATCGCAAACCTGCGGTAAACATTGTGTTTCCGGTTAGTTTGTATTCAACGCCCACACCCATAATCACTGGGAAACGGAAAGTTGCGATATTGTCCTCAAAAGAGAATTGGGTCTCATTTCTACCTGTTCCTGGGAGTACTATGCCGCCAAATTGGTATCCATCATCGTCCTTACTATTCGGATCGTGAGATGTAATTCCTGTGTTCGCAGGATAAATACCATCAGCTTCCAATATTGTTGTTGATAATTTCCTTTTCATCATAAAGGACGGTGCCAATCCGAATTGGAAGTAGTATTTCATGTTTCCAATTTCATCGGTTTTCATTTTTACGCTCAATGGAATCTGTAAGTATTGGCAATTGTATTTGAAGTTGACATTTCCTGCACGGTATGTTAAAGTATCAGTTTTTCCAGTTGAACCTTGCTGAGGAACTACCCTTTTTAAGTCCGTATTGCTTTTCGCCAACACCGGAATCGTAGAAACCGATAATTCCGTCGCCAACCAATAGTTTGTGCTTTTGAACATAGCAAAATCTGCCGTTACGCCGTACGAGAATCCGAGTCCCAGACCATCG
>CANHXF010000270.1 GCA_947464515.1 Flavobacteriales bacterium | reverse complement strand
TCGCCTTGGAACTATTTTATCTTTGAAGAGGACCCTACCACGGTTCAAATGACCATCCCATTTTGTTATGCGCCAACATTACAGCGCGAAGCATTTTTGGAGGAGTTGTTAACCGTGAATTTGAATTTGTTGTACGGCAAGTTTACCTACAACGCCAAGGACAATGTGGTTGCATTGATATACCGATTGCCAGGTTTAAGTTTCCAACCTGCTGATTTGCCACGAGTGATCGATGGTTTGATGTACTACAGCGAGATGGCTTACCACGTCCTCAAGGATGAGTTTACCCTTAAGCGTGTGTTGGTAGAGGAGTCTTAAGACCCGATTTCAATTTATTTTTTTTGACCCTGCTGCTGCGCGTAAGCCCTTTGCAGATCTACGATGCTTTGCTTTGCCGCGTAAAAGTCTTTTTCGATTTCTAATGCCGCTTGCAATGCATTGGCACAAGACATGATATCGCCGGTGCTTCTCAGCATCAACGCCTGCAAATAAATATAGGCGGCTTTCGCATTCACTTCTTCCTTCATTCCGGCAGCGATGTGCTCCATGCGCACTTTTTTATCCATGATTTTTGGATCAGCCAAAGCCTTGCTTACCATCGAATCGCAACCCATCATATCACCACGCGCCATTTCAACAAAACACATATCCCACCAAAAAGTCTGGTCCTTGGTTTCATCCCACAACTCTTTGAATATTACGATGCTGGCGGTGTCTTTGCCTTCTTCAAGTAGCAATTTGGCTTTGATTTCGCGCAAAAAGGTGTTTTTTGGTTTGATTTTTAATCCGCGGTCAACGAAGAACATGGCAGTTTTTGGGTTTCTTACATTCTGATCGGTAGATGCGGTATGGAAGTAATGAAAGTGCGCTAAACTATCGTACGCCCAAGTTTGAATGCTACTGTCTTCGGCCATCCAAAGTTCTAGGGTAACAATCGCAGAGCGGTAATCACCTGCGGCCAAGTTCATTTCATAAGCTGATTTAAAGCTCTTTGAATTGTTTGTGCAACTTGCCAACGCGGCAATCGAGAAGGCAAGAATGAGAAGATTGCGTAATTTCATTAGAACAAAGGTAATTGGATTTTTTGAACCGATGAGGGGATGCTTTTTGTAACTTTGCAAAACCTATGTTTGAGAACCTACAAAACCGGTTAGAGAAGGCGTTTAAATCGCTCAAAGGACAAGGACGCATCAATGAATTGAACGTGGCCGATACCGTGAAGGAAATTCGTCGTGCCTTGATTGCGGCCGACGTAAGCTTTAAGGTTGCTAAGGATTTTACGGATACCATTTTAGAGAAAGCGAAAGGCCAAGATGTAATCAAATCTGTATCGCCAGGTCAATTACTTACCAAAATCGTCCATGATGAATTGGTGATATTGTTGGGCGGTGAAAAGATTGATTTGCAGTTAAATGCGAGTCCAACCGTGATTTTGATTGCGGGTTTGCAGGGATCGGGTAAGACTACGTTCACTGGAAAATTGGGTAAATATCTAAAGGGTTTGGGTAGAAATCCGATGTTTGTTGCGGGCGACGTGTATCGTCCTGCGGCCAGACAGCAGTTGAAGGTTTTGGGTGAGCAAGTGGGTGTTCATGTTTACAGCGAAGACGATAACAACAACCCCGTTTCGATTGCGGAAAATGCCATCGAATATGCCAAAAAGAACAATCACAATGTAGTTGTGGTGGATACTGCCGGTCGTATATCGATTGATGAGCAGATGATGAACGAGATCGCTCAGTTGAAGCGTTCGGTGAAGCCGCATGAGATTCTGTTTGTGGTAGATTCAATGACAGGTCAGGATGCGGTGCTTACTGCAAAAGCGTTCAACGACGTGTTGGATTTCACGGGAGTGGTACTTACGAAGTTGGATGGCGATACTAGGGGTGGTGCGGCGTTGAGCATCAAATCGGTGGTAAACAAGCCAATTAAGTTTGTGAGTATGGGCGAGAAGATGGAGGCATTGGATGTCTTCTATCCCGATCGTATGGCGGGCCGTATTTTGGGCATGGGTGATGTGGTTTCTTTGGTTGAGCGGGCGCAGATGGCCTTCGACGAAGAAGAAGCCGAACGATTGTCGAAGAAAATCGCCAAGAATAAATTTGATTTTGAGGATTTCTTAGCCCAGTTACAGCAAATCAAAAAGATGGGTAACATCAAGGATTTGTTGGGTATGTTGCCTGGGGTTGGAAGTCAGATAAAGGATATGGATATTGATGACAATGCGTTTAAAGGCATCGAATCGATGATACAGAGTATGACGCCACAAGAGCGATCCAAACCGGAAATTCTGAACGCGAGTCGCAAGCAGCGCATCGTGAAGGGTAGCGGTCGTAACATTCAGGATTTGAATAAGTTACTTACTCAGTTTGAGCAAATGCGCAAGATGATGAAGATGATGAACAATTCGGGTGGTAAGATGCCGAAGATGCCAAATATGCCTGGAATGCGCAGATAATTTTGGGGCATTAAAAAGTAAATATCAGAATTCATGAAGAACATCGCTGATCTCCGCAAAGAATACACCAAGGGGGCTTTGGAGCCTCGCGACATGGGTGCTGATCCACTTGTGGAATTTAGGGGTTGGTTTCAGCAGGCTTTGGAAGCGGAAGTTTTGGAAGCCAATGCAATGGTGCTGGGAACGGTGAATGCCGAGCACAGGCCCTCGTCGAGGGTGGTTTTGTTGAAAGAAATCACCGCCGATGGTATCGTGTTTTTTACGAATTATGCGAGTAGAAAAGGCCGGGAGCTGTTGGAGAATCCCTTTGTTTCAGCCGTGTTTTTTTGGGCTGAGTTGGAGCGACAGGTGAGGGTAGAGGGCAGGGTGAGGAAGATCAGCGAAGCCGATAGCGATGCCTATTTTTACAGTCGTCCCAGAATTTCTCAAGCGGGAGCCGTTGTATCGAACCAAAGCGAAGTGATTTCGGGTAGGGAGGATTTGGATGCGCAGATGGAGGCTTTAATGGCTGATGAGAGCATTAAAATTGAGCGCCCGGAGCATTGGGGAGGCTATGAAATTGTGGTGGATGGCATGGAATTTTGGCAGGGCAGACCTGGCCGAGTTCACGACAGAGCGCGGTACCAAAAAGTGGAAGGCGCATGGGTAAAAACCCGTTTATCGCCTTAAAAAATTGCATTAATTGTTATTCTGCAGC
>CANHXF010000269.1 GCA_947464515.1 Flavobacteriales bacterium | reverse complement strand
GCTCAAGCGAGAATACCTCGAACAAACCGAAGCCTTTTATGAAAAACATGGTGGCTACACCCTCATCATGGCGCGCTTTGTACCCATCGTAAGGACATTTGCTCCTTTTGCGGCCGGACTTGGCTCAATGACCTACAAAAAGTTTATTGGCTATTGCATCGCCGGAGCGGTACTTTGGGTGACAAGCATCACCACTTTAGGGTATTTATTGGGATCTATTCCTTGGGTGCATGACCACTTTGAAACCGTAGTTTTCGGCATCATCGGCATATCGATTTTACCCATCCTTTTCAATGCGGTGAAAGCAAAGTTGAAAAAGAAATAATCCAAGCCATCGCTCAACAACCCAGTTTCACGCCATGACATCTGCCAAAGCTTTTCGTTTGGGATTGATTGGTCACCCCGTTTCCCATTCCAAATCACCGGAGATCTTTCGGGAAAAATTTGATCGCGAGGGATTTCCCAATGCGTCGTACGAGCTGTTCGATTTGCCCAATTTAGAAAATTTTGGAGCCTGGATTAAACAACAAGCCAACGCCGATATTCCTTTGCTCGGGTTTAACGTCACAGTCCCGCACAAAACGCAAATCATTCCGTTTTTAACCACGATTTCAGCGGAGGCCCAAGCCATCCAAGCCGTGAATACTATCGTGGTTTCTCGCGACCCAATCACCCAAGAAATTGAACTCCACGGTCACAATACCGATGTGGATGGATTTGCAAAATCGCTGGAAATAGTGAACGAAATGAGGATCGAAAAATTAAATCCACAGAGTGCTTTGCAAACAACTCCGCATTCATTGCAATTAGAATCCATCGAACCGAGAAATACCTTCGGAGAAGTTAATAATCCAATTTCATCAAACCCCATTAGTCAAGCCATTATACTAGGGAACGGGGGCAGCGCCAAGGCGGTACGACATATCCTTGACCTACAAAACATACCCCATTTAACGCTGCACAGAGATCGTATTTTAGAAACCAACACCCCGCTCAACGAGCTCCAAATCCCATCCCACACCTTAATTATCCAAACAACTCCTGTTGGCATGTGGCCTAACATTGAAGCGCATATTGAATTTCCTTTACACCAATTAAACCCAACACACGTCGTGATTGATTTGATATATAACCCCACCCAAACTACCTTCATGCAAAAATGCGAAGAACGGGGCGCCATCACCCTCAACGGACAAACCATGCTAAACGCGCAAGCCGAAACCGCTTGGCAATTATTCAAATCGGCCCTCTCAACCCCCTAAGCACAATCCATCAATCATGAATCCAAAAACAAGCCAACGCAAACCTTACGGGCTATTTATATTAATTATCGCGGGTATTTTTTTGTTGCAATCCTGTGTGAGTCATCGCATTTACAATAAAAATCAAAGCGAAAAAGACATCGAAACAACCACAGAGGACGATAACAATCCCTTCTATATTGCGCCGTTTCAAACCAGTGCCGAAAAGGTCTGGGATTTGATCCATACCGATTTGGCGTTGAATATCCATTTTGATTCTTCCTCCATCGATGGATACGCAACCCTGACCCTCAAACCCCATTTTTATAGCCAAGACAGCTTGGTTTTGGATGCGGTAAACATGGAAATCTATGAAGTGTTAACACATTTCGAGGAGAGCAAGAGTGGCGTGAATGGTTCAAACGTGTTTATCCCACCGCCAACCCGACTTAAATTCAATTATCGACAAAATAAGAAGCTGGTGGTTTACCTCAACGAAGTCATCACCCCAAACCAGCCGGTTTCCATAAGAATTCAGTACAGCGCCACGCCGGGGAAAAAGATACCTCTATCTTATGAGGCATGGGCCTCGCAAAACCCTGAAAAGGTGGGCGGAAACGAAAAGGATTCCATTTGGATCAACACGGAATACGAACCCATCTCGGATGATATTGGCATGTATTTCATCAACGCCGACGGGAAAAACCCTACCAAACCCACACAAATGTGGACGCAAGGCGAACCCCAAAGCAATTGTCATTGGTTCCCCACTTTGGACGCCCCCAACCAAAAACATACGCAGAGAATCAGCATCACTTTTCCAGGCAATATGCAGAGTTTGAGCAACGGCAAGTTGACGTCATCCGTGGACATGTATGGCAACAATGGCATTCATTTGCGAACAGATGTATGGGTTCAAAACAAACCTCATGCGCCATATTTAACGATGTTGGCCGTGGGAAACTGGGTCCGCGTAAAAGATTCCTTGCCTTGGCCCATCGACCCGAACTTGAGAAAAAAAGAAACCCTGCCCATCGAATATTTGGTCGAGCCCCAATTCAAAGACGATGCGAAAATGATTTTTGGTAACACGCCGGAAATGATTCAGTTTTTCAGCCAATACACCGGGGTGAAATATCCGTGGGACAAATACAGTCAAGTGGTGGTGAGAGATTTTGTGAGCGGCGCCATGGAAAACACATCGGCCACGGTGCATATGGAGCAGTTGCAGCACGACAAATACGATCACATCGACGATACCTACGAAGATTACATTTCGCATGAGCTTTTTCATCAATGGTTTGGGGATTACGTCACCGCCGAAAACTGGTCGGACCTCACCTTGAACGAGAGCTTTGCCACCTACGGCGAATACCTTTGGCGCGAGTTCAAATACGGCAAAAGCAATGCGAATCAATGGCTTTACATCACGGAGAAGAGCATTTACAATCGAGGAGGTTACAATCCGTTACTGAAACATCACTATACAAATATCAACCAGCAGTTCGATGGGGTTCGATACCAAAAAGGAGCTTGTATTTTGCATCTTTTGAGGCAGTTTATTGGCGACGATGCGTTTCGTACTTCGATGAAGCGATACCTAGAAACCTTTGCATTTAAGAGCGCTGAGGTGGATGATTGGCGACAGATCATAGAAGAAGTGACGGGCATGGACATGAAACCTTTCTTCAATGTTTGGTATAAGTCGGATATCGCAAAAGCCAACCTCAGCATTGGGTTAAAAACGAATCAATCGATAACCCGGGACTCGTTATTGTCTCCTAAAACGAACTATTCAATCACCGCATCATTCAGTACATTTATCAGTAAAGGAAAAGTCCCTTTTCAGCAATATTTCCAACCGGGATTTAAAATCAGGGTGAATTATATCACCAACGGCGAGGCGCATCAAATCGAAAT
>CANHXF010000268.1 GCA_947464515.1 Flavobacteriales bacterium | reverse complement strand
CTACCAAGATCGCTTAATCGAATATCCAGAGGCAATCCGATTGTTCACCGAACTCGTACGTCGTTTCCCAAACTCGGAAAACACACCCCAAGCCTTGTATGAATTGGTGAAGTTGAACAAGCAATCAGGAGATTATACCCAAGCCGACGAATGGAAAGCCCAATTGTATACCAAGCATGGCAAAAGCGTTTATGTCCGCATGCTCGAAACAGGTGGCTCTCTGAGTGAATTGGCACAAAATGCATCGGGGAACCAAGCCATCGACAGTTTGTTCGAAAAAATGGTGACTGCCTATACCCGCGGTGATTACACAGAAGCGCTGGCCATCAAACAGGCGTCCGACAGAAACTTTGCCGGAAATTATATTCAAGCCAAATTCGATTATTTGCAATCACTTTGCTTTATTAAAAAGGGCGATATCCCAAAGGGAATTTCTTTACTCGAGCAATTGGTCTTAGATTATCCGTCGAGCGACATTTCATTGAGGGCTAGGGATATTATTGAAGCCCAACAACGCCTAAAACTCGAGTCAGAGGTCAATGGAGGGAACACCGCGGCAACCGGCGCTAGCGCAGGAGCCAAATTCAAACCAGCATCACCCAAGGAACCTCTCGATGTCATTTTTGTATTCGCCAAAGGCACCAACGCCAATATGATTCGCGCGGCCATCAGTGATTTCAACAAAAAGCAATTTTCCTTTGAGAACCTTGCCATCGCCTCACCCCTACTAATCGGCAGTAATTACGTAATCCGTGTTTCTCAATTTAGCACCAACCCAGTAGTTAATGACTACACCAATCTTATCAACAAAGCCACCGCCGATTTTGCAGCAAAAGGCCTCTTTGAATACAATGCTATGCCCATCACAGAAGGAAACTTCGTTGAACTTTCAAAGTCGATGGATTTAAACGGATATCGTCAGTTTTCCGCGAAACAATAAGGCTGAATTCTGCGTATATTCGCAATTGATTCATGGCTGCTCCAGGGTTTAAATTCACTTTTATAAAACGCTTTTGGCAATTCCTAATTGGTGGAACCATCGCTGTTTTTTTACTATTCATTTTGGTCAGTTTTGGCCTCTTCGGTGAAATGCCGGATGTTGAGGATTTAGAAAATCCCAAAAATGCGCTGAGCTCAGAAATTCTGGGCGATGATGGCACGTTAATGGGCAGTTTCTATTTAGAAAATCGGATTAATACTGCGCACAAAGACATCGCCCCATGTGTTTTCAACGCATTGGAAGCAACGGAAGATGTGAGATTTCGCGGACATTCAGGCATAGATATTCGCGGAACGATTCGGGCTGTGGTTGCCTTGGGCCAAGATGGCGGAGCCTCTACCCTCACCCAACAGCTTTCAGAAAATCTATTTTATCGACTTCAAAAACCATCTTCCAAGATTGGAATGGTGATGCAAAAATTCAAGGAATGGGTGATCGCAGTTGAACTCGAACGTAGATATACCAAGAATGAAATCATCACCATGTACCTCAACACCGTACCCTTTTCGGGTATTTCCTTCGGTATCGAGTCGGCATCAAAAGAGTTCTTCAACAAAAAACCCAAAGACCTTAAAATTGAGGAAGCAGCCGTTTTAATTGGCATGCTAAAGGCAAACCACCGCTACAACCCTAAATTCAACCCAGACAAATCGCTTTCACGCCGAAACACTGTTTTGGAACAGATGAATAAATACAATTTCTTAACCGACGATAGTCTGGAATTATTGAAAGCCAAACCCATAAAAATCAATTATCGCAGCGCCGAAATGGATGGAATGGCCCAGTATTTCAAATTCTATTTGGGTGAATACCTCAAGCCTTGGTGCAAGGAAAAAGGCATCGACCTTTATCGCAGTGGATTGAAAATCTACACCACACTCAATCCCAAGTTGCAGCAATACGCCGAAAAAGCTGTGCAGCAACACATGCCTGAACTGCAATCGCAATTCACTAAAAGCTGGGGCAAAGAAAAACCTTGGCGTTATGTAACCACCCGCGCCGTGATACCTGGATTCATAGAAAGTGCCCTAAAACGTACCGAACGATACAAAGGTCTGGCCGAAGAAATGGGCGATGATTCCGCGAAAATTATCCAGGAATTAAAAAAACCCATCAAAATGACCGTCTTCTCCTGGCATGGAGATGTCGATACAATGATGTCGCCCTACGATAGCATGGCCTACATCAAAAAAGTATTGATGGCTGGATTTATTGCCGTACAACCTGAATCGGGACATGTAAAAGCATGGGTAGGTGGAATCAATCACAAACACTTTAAATACGATCACGTGAACCGTCGCGCTCGCCGTCAGGTGGGATCTACATTTAAGCCGATTGTATATGCTACGGCCATCGACATTAACCAGATGACGCCTTGCACGGAATTCCCAAGGGAGCGCACCACCTTTTTCTCTGGCGGACAGGAATGGAGTCCTCGCAATGCCGATGGAAAATCGGGTGGCGTATGGACGATGTCGAAGGGTTTGGCACTATCGGACAATTTGATCACCGCGCAAGTCATGAAAAGCCTGGGCGATGATGCCCCGGATATCGTAGTGAAATTTGCGGAACGCGTGGGCATCGAAGCCAACCGAATCCCAAAAGTACCATCGATTTGTTTGGGTACGATGGAATTATCGCCGTTTGAAATGGCAAGTGCCTATTCTGCCTTTGCAAACAACGGATTATGGGTTGAACCTACATTTTTATTGCGCATCGAGGATAAAAACGGGAACATTTTGGAGGATTTTAATCAGCCCAAAACCGACCAAGTATTAAGCGCGGAAAAAGCATATATGATGTTCCGCATGCTGGAAAATGTGGTAAATGGCGGAACTGGAAGTCGAATTCGTGGTGGCAAATATGCGGTTGAAGGTCATATAGCAGGCAAAACAGGAACGACTCAGGGATCAGCCGATGGTTGGTTTATGGGTCTAACAAAAAATTTGGTTTGTGCTACATGGGTAGGTGCGGATGATCCAACGGTGAGGATTCGCGGAACGCTCATAGGTCAGGGAGCTAACATGAGTTTACCGATATTCGCATATTTCATCAAGGCAGCACTAGACGATAAATCCACGGGGATCTCTTCGGATGCGTTGGATATGCCGGATGGGTTTGACCTAGGGATATTGGACTGTAGTAAGCGAGCGATGGGCGATG
>CANHXF010000267.1 GCA_947464515.1 Flavobacteriales bacterium | reverse complement strand
TACGGCAATGGCTGTGGGATATTTCACATCTGTTAGATGGAGTCCTTGGGCCGGCGCGGACGCGCCGGCCTCACTTCTTGAACCACCCACGAAAATGGCTTTAAAATCTGCGGGTGAGATTTTCCCTTGTCCTACTTCTACCATCGTTCCTACTAGCGCCCTTACCATATTTCGGAGGAATCGATTGGCCTGAATCTGAAAAATGTATCCCGCGTCGGTGATGGTCCACTCGGCAATAAACACTTCGCACAGGGGGTTTCCATTGGGGATTTCCCCTTTGCAAAAGGCTTGAAACGGATGTTTGCCAATAATTGCGGCAGCACATTGATTCATTGCGGCCACGTTGAGTTCTGTGGCAAGCCACCAGGAGGTATTCGCGGTGAAGGGGTTCTTTGATCGATGAATGTGATAATGATATTCACGTCGCGTAGCTGAAAATCTTGCATGAAAATCCTCATTTACGGCCGTGATTTTTTTGATGCCAATGCTGCTCGCGAGCATTTTGTTTAATCGGATGTCTAGATCAACGGGAATATTTTCTGGTCCATCAAAATGGGCGACAAAGTAGCTCGCGTGGACGCCAGCATCGGTTCTTCCACAACCCATCGTTTCGATCGTTTGATTGCAGACTTGACTCAGCGCTTTGTCGATTTCGCCCTGAACGGTAATCGTATTGTTTTGAACTTGCCAGCCCCCAAAATGGGTGCCATCATAGGCCAATTCAATTATATAACGCATGTTACAAATTCTCGTAAATGATTGCGCAGCCTTGTCCAACCCCAATACACATGGTTGCCAAGCCATATTTTAACGACTTATTGCGATTCATGTGGTGTATAAGTGTGGCTGAGATGCGGGTTCCAGAGGCACCCAATGGATGTCCAATGGCGATACTTCCTCCATTTGGATTTACGATGCTACGGTCGATCTCTAAGGTTCTCATGCTTGCCAAAACCTGCGCGGCGAAGGCTTCGTTAAGTTCGGCGACATCTAGATCTTGAATGGTAAGTCCTGCGTTTTTTAGCGCCTTTTGCGTTGCTGGAACAGGCCCGATTCCCATGATGCTTGGATCAACACCGGCTGCTCCGATTCCCGCGACGCGTGCCATGGGGGTAAGGCCCAATTGCTTTACCATTTCTTCCGAGGCTAGTATGCAAACTGCGGCGCCATCGTTGATGCCTGAGCTATTTCCTGCTGTCACTGAACCTCCTTCTTTGAAGGCGGGTTTTAGCGATGCAAGGACACTTACTTCGCTAAGTCTTGGATGTTCGTCGGTGTTAAAAAGTATTGCATCGCCCTTTTTTTGAGGAATGGGGACGGCTACAATTTCTTGGTTAAAGAGTCCGGCTGCTTGCGCATTTTTCCAATTGAGTTGGGTTTCATAGGCAAACAGATCTTGGTCTTCCCGGGAAATTTTAAATTGCTGGGCGACATTTTCTGCGGTTTCACCCATAGAAAATGGATGATACATCTTGGCCAACGTTTTATTGGTAAATCTCCAACCGATGGTTGTATCGTAGATTTCTGGTGTTCTGGAGAAAGCAGCATCGGCTTTGGCCATCACAAAAGGAGCGCGCGTCATGCTTTCTGTGCCGCCGGCAACTACCAAATGGGCTTGGCCTGATGCAATCGACATGGCGCCATTCATTATACTTTGAAGTCCACTGGCGCACAATCGGTTTACGGTGTAACCTGGAACTGAGGTCGGGATTCCGGCCATCAAGGATGCCATTCTCGCCACGTTTCGGTTGTCTTCCCCGGCTTGGTTTGCAGCACCCAAAATCACCTCGTCTATGGCGGCGGGGTCTATGTTGGGGTTTCTAGCTAAAATCGATTGAATTACATGTGCTGCAAGATCATCGGGTCTAATTGCGGCTAGGGTGCCACCAAATTTGCCTACGGGCGTTCTCAGAATGTCAATCACATAAACCGGAGTCTTCATTCTGCAAAATTCAACAATTTCATTGATTGCGCGACGGGAAATTTTATATTTGCTTCTTTATGCAGCAAAGGCGTTCAATAGGAGGGTTGAAATTTTTAAACCAAACGATGGCCTTGCTTCTGTTGCTGCTTATTCCGGGGCTTTCGTTTTTGCAGGTTTTTGCGTATAAATATCAGCGCCACTTGTTGAAATCACAACTCGAAAAAGAATGGGTGTCGGAGATGGGGGAGACGCTGTTTTTACCCCTTACCGAAGAATACGCTTCCATCCAATCGGGTGATGAAATTGAATTGGGCGATAAAAAGTATGATATCATCACCGTTGAATTGTTGCAAAATGGATATCGTGTGATGGCATTTGAAGATGATCTAGAGAAAGTATTGGAGTCGCAAATATCCAAAGTTCCCGCATCTGCCCCTTCAAAAAGCCATCAGAAATCTACCGGCGTGTGGTTCTCCAAAGTAAAATGGGATATTCCATCGAGTAACGAAACGTTATTTGCCCTGACAGCTATTGATTTGGATGCGTTGGGTTTTGTTGTGAGTATTATTCCCGATATCTGTCTGGATGTCGATTCACCCCCTCCAAGATTATTTTCTTAATTTAAACGACAGGATTTTGTAGCCGCCCAATGTGGATGGGCTATTTCCTCTGTTTATCGAATTGCAGACCTCATGGTTTGGATTTGATTTTTTTATTACTGCTTGCATTCGGCAGGCCAATTTTAAAACAATTAAGAAAATGAAAAAGACAATTTTAACAGTTGCCGTAATGTGCCTGATGGGTACTGGTTACGGACAAGAAAATAGTTCGCCAAGGGTGAACACGATGAAAAATAGTGCCGACACAACGGACGTAGAATCGTTTGATGAGGTGTTGGTTTCATCGCAGCGTTTTGCGCAAAAAAGGAAGGATTCGCCACGACAAATTGAAGTGGTTAGTGCCAAGCGCTTGGCAGAATTGCAACCCGCCACATTGGGCGATGCCTTGATTAATACAGGTCAGGTGTTTGTACAGAAGAGTCAAATGGGTGGTAGTTCTCCTGTTTTAAGGGGTTTTGAGGCCTCTAGGGTGCTAATGGTGATTGATGGTGTTCGTATGAATAACGCAACGTATCGTGCAGGTCACTTGCAAGACATCATCACCATTGATCCATTTATTTTGGATCGGATGGAAGTGAATTTTGGTGCGGGTTCTACATTGTACGGCTCCGATGCTTTGGGCGGTGTACTTTACTTCAAAACGAAAGATGC
>CANHXF010000266.1 GCA_947464515.1 Flavobacteriales bacterium | reverse complement strand
TTGAAAGTGAATGATTCAACGAATCTGAATATGGCTTAATGAAATTGGCTATCTCCGCATTTTCGGCAATGCTGGAATCCACAGAAATGTTGGGTGTGGGTATGTATGAGATTGCGGCTCGTTGCGACGGTGATTCGTTAACAGATTGCCTTGCGCCCTGTTGGAAATGTTTGCCGCTGCCGCATCCTGTCGTATAAGCGGATGTCCAAACGATAATCAATACCGAAACAAATCGAAAAACGTGTTTTTGGGCGATGCGATTTGATATATTCATGGAAAACACAAAATTGCACGAAAATTGGTATTTTTTTACATTAAATTACTGATAATTAACGCCTCAAAACGACCAACTTGTCGATTTTTTTGGCATTTTTGCAACATGATAAAAAAGATTGTCATTTTTTGCATTACTACAATGCTTTCTGGCTTCGTTTCAGCCCAATGTAACGAGTTATTCATTTCCGAATATGTGGAAGGTTCTAGGAACAACAAAGCCCTAGAAATCTACAATCCCACCGATAAACCCGTGGATCTTTCGCAGTATCGTGTAACGCGCTGGCAGAATGGTTCTGCCGCATGGACCGCCCAAATGTCGGACGCCCTTTCTGGTACGATTCAGCCCAAAGATGTGTTTGTGTTAGTTTTGGATCGACGTGATACCACCAAAACGGGTCAAGATACCCCGGTTGTTCTCACATTGCGTTTGAAAGCCGACCTTTTCTTGAGTAAAGATTACAACACCAGCTACAGTATGAGTTTCAATGGCGACGATGCCATGAGTTTGGACAAGTTGAATACCACTACGAGCAAATATGTCCCTGTAGATATTTTCGGAAAAATTGGCGAGCGTCCAAGTCCAGCATGGAGCGATAAGGCGCCTTACACCGGCACGGGTACTTGGTATTCGATGGATAAAACGTTGATTCGTAAAGACAGCGTAATGACAGGTATGGCCAAGAACCCATTGGAATTTAATCCAACGGTAGAATGGGAATTAAATCCCCGCGATCAATTCGATTCTTTGGGTTATCACAAGTGTTTGTGTGAAAAAACAGCTTCGGTAAAAGCAGTAAAGATCCGCCAAGTTGTGTTGTTCCCGAATCCAACTCAGAATTCAAACAATGGAATGGTTACAGCCATTACAGATTTTGTTCCCGTTGCAGTTTTTTGCAAAAATATCCAGGGCGCTAACGTTTCTGTTCCTTACTCAATTAATTCTGCTTCTTCTATGGTTCAAACCCAAATTGCAACGGCTGATATGGCTGCTGGGGTTTATACGTTGGAATTCGTTTCTGCCAGTGGCGAACGCGTTTCTGCCAGATTGATCAAATAATGCGTATCAAATTCTTACTGCTTTTTGTCGTTTTGGCGATGGGTTCCCTCAAGGCCCAAGTCACCGTAAAAGGTCGTGCCATGGACGCGATTAGCGGAGAATTGTTAGAAAATGTACTCATCTCTACGCGAAATCAATCGGCTCAAACAGCCAAAGATGGAACGTTTAGTTTGGTTCTTCCCATGGGAGAATATCTGTTGATTGCTAAGTTAGACGGGTACGATAACGACTCGATTTTTGTTCAGGCCGATCGCAATCTGATCACCGACATCAATTTCAAGTTGGAGAATATGAGTGCCAGTATGCAGGCGGTTCAGATTACCACTTCGATTGCCAAGAATAGAAAAACGCCTGTTGCCTATTCCAATGTAACCGGAAAAGACATCGCAGAGCGTTTGGGAAGTCAGGATTTGCCCTTGTTGTTAAATCAGATGCCAGGTGTTTATGCCACCTCTCAAGGAGGCGGATCCGGCGACGCCAGAATCAGTATTCGTGGTTTCAGTCAACGTAACATCGCTGTGATGGTTGATGGAATTCCAGTGAACGACATGGAAAACGGGCAAGTGTATTGGAGCAATTGGTTTGGTTTGGGAAGCGTTACGGCGTTAACCCAAGTGCAGCGTGGTTTGGGCTCGAGCAGAATTGCCAATCCAGCGGTGGGTGGAACCATGAATATCATCACCAAAGGACTTTCACAACAAGCAAAATTGGAGGCTAGTGTTGAATTTGGTGATTCAAAATACGAACAGTTTGGTGTGAATTATAGCAGCGGTAGATTGAAGGGTGATTGGGGCGTGATGATGAGTTTCACGAAACGTCAGAGTGCCGGCTATGTAGATTACTTGTTTGATGACATGTATTCCTATTTTGGTAAGGCTGAAAAGCAATGGAAAACCAAATCGCATGGATCGCACACGCTAAGTATCGCCGTAATGGGCGCACCGCAAAGTCATGGACAGCGTAGCTATAGAGCTCGTTTGAGTATGTATGATAAGGCGTTGGCAGAGAAATTGGGCGTGGATACTGTTTTGCCAAGAATGGCTTACAATCAAGGGCGCAAATACAATCAGCATTGGGGGAATCTCAATCAGGCCACAGTGAGCGACGACAAAACTGATACGATTTGGGGTAGGTCTCAAGTGGTGAATGAACGGGTAAATATGTTCCACAAACCCCAGATGTATGTCAAGCACGACTGGGCCGTTTCAAAGAAAACTTTGATTACTTCAACCCTTTACGCATCGTACGGAAGAGGCGGTGGAGTGAGTTCAAATAGTAGCCTAAAAATCCCTCAAATTCCCCAAAATTATGGACAGTTCGATTTTCAGAGTACCTATTTCTTAAATACATCGGGCAGCGACTTTACGACGCCGATTGATCCAAAATATTCACTCACAGAGAACAAGTCGACAGGTATTTTGCAACGCGCGGTAAACAATCACAATTGGTATGGTTTGTTGAGTACGATGCAGCATAAAATCAACAATTATTGGTCGTTTACGGGCGGAATCGATTTGAGAACTTACCATGGAAGGCATTACCGTGAGGGTTATGATTTGTTGGGCGGGGACTATTTTATCCCTTCTCAAGCGGAGAAAAATCCGAATTACGATGCCAAGCATATGTATCGTGCGGGTGATGTTTTTGGTTACAACAACGACGGTTTGGTTCGATGGGCGGGTGCTTTTGGTGAGATGGAGTACAGCAAGAATCGGACAACGTGGTTTTTGAATACGAGCGCATCAAATACATGGTTAAAACGCATCGATTATTTTAAGTTGGATAAGGATAAAAACTACGGTCAGCCAACGGCTTGGGTTCAGCGAAGAGGTGTCACCTTGAAAACCGGATTGAACCACAACATCT
>CANHXF010000265.1 GCA_947464515.1 Flavobacteriales bacterium | reverse complement strand
CGCAGAGGATTCACGGAAAAATATGATCAGCGGCAGGCCATCAGACAAATCCTGTCTGATGATTTAGAAAAATTCAACATTAGCGACCGAGAAACCGCCACCTCAACCTGGCTTGAAATCGAATCTCAAACCAGGCAAAACCAAATCCCCACCGGAAACTGGACCCATTACTACCCAATTGAGGATATCTATTTGAATGAAGACTACGAGAGCACTTTCACTGGCCATTCGGATTTAATCAAAATCAAAAGAAACAAGGGCGCTACTTCCGGCGGCCTTGGCTCTGATGTGACATTAAATGTAAATGGGGAAGAAATCGAAATCCCCATTCAAAACGCCTTGGGATCCGATCTGAAAAAAGGTAGCGGTTCTGAAGAATTTAACACACGAAAAGTCCCAAATGACAAATTGCGATTCCCTTTCAAGAAAAATGGCCAAGAGGGCATTTTGGTGATCGAAAAAATCAATTATGATGGATTTGAACAAAGTGCCGCCAATCCAAACAACTACCAAATTGTTAGGATCACCGGCTGCATTTTCATGAAATAGCAAAATTGCATTCCGGCAGTTTTTGGGAAACGCTGCTTTGTTGTATTTTTACCTTTTCATGGGAAATGTGAGAATCATACACACGGCCGACAATCACATCGGGCTTAAATTCAACAATTACCGAGGTAGCAATGCCCAATCGGCGTTAATTCAAGAACGATTTGATGCGTTGCAGAATATTGTCGACGCCTCAAAACAGAAAGACGCGCACTTTTTGGTCGTCGCTGGAGATTTGTTCGATGATTTAAAGGTGACAAACAAAGACATCAAAACGGTGGTGGATATTTTAAAAAAATCCCCTGCCGAAGTCCTCGTTTTACCTGGCAACCATGACTACTACGATGGCAAAGACAACAAACTTTGGAAAGGTTTTTTGGATGCCTCAGAAAATACAAACATACGATTGCTCAATGAATCCGAGGTCTACCGGACGGAAGTAGAAGGCAAACCCATATGTTTCTATCCATCTCCCTGCGCATCAAAGCACCACGAAGGACATGTGATTGGATGGGTGAACGATGTACAAAAAGACCCCAATGAAATTCATGTCGGCATTGCCCATGGCAACGTGGATGGACTGGGCGTTGACGATGCCGATCGATATTTTAACATGAGCGATGCAGATTTGCGTGCCGCGGGTGTCGACTTTTGGCTACTCGGACATATTCACGTCCCCTTCCCTGCTCCAACGGCAATTGGGAATCCACTGTTTTTCATGCCCGCCACGCATACACCTGAAAGCATCAAACGGAAGATTCCTGGACATGCATGGTTCATAGAGATCATAGAGAAAAAACAGTTGCGATTTGAGCAACTCACCACCGGCAATTTGCGATTTTCACGTCAGATTTTAACTTTCGGAAGAAATTATTCCCTCAGCGATTTTCAGCGAGAGGAATTGGGTTGGCGAAATGCAAAACTCATCCTCGACCTGCAACTCAGTGGTAGTTTGTCAGAGTCTGACTTAACCGAGCTTACAGAACACCTCAAAACACTGACAAATCATTATTTACACATTGATTTTGAAAACACGGTGGGTGTAGCGGTTGACGCAGCATTTATTCAAAAAACCTACGCCGAGGGCACCACCGCTTACCAATGGCTTTCTGCCATCGCCGAGGAACAGGATTCCGAATTGGCATTGCAACTTGCTTACTCTTTGTTAAACCCTAACGCCCAATCATCATGATACTGCAGAAATTGACCTTATGTCCGTTCGCAGGGTTCACCCATCGTGAAGTGGAGTTCAAATCGGGCCTCAACGTAATTCTCGGAGAAAATGAAGCGGGCAAATCTACCTTGGTCAAGGCGTTAAAAGCCTCTTTGTTTGAACCCACCACCTTAGGCAAACGAGACCTAGAAAAGTTTGCCCATTCTTATTTCCCTAAAGGGATTGCGGATCAGGCCAAAACGATACTGGTTTTTGAATCTGGAAAAACCACATACACGCTGGAAAAAACTTGGGGCGCGGGGAAATCATCAAAATTGATAAGTAGCGAGGGCGCATCGTTAAACGAAGACAGCGTTGTTCAGGCAAAGCTCAACGAACTGCTCGTATTGCATCGTGGAAGTTGGGAAGAGGTGCTTTTTGCCGACCAACAGAAGATGTCGTACACGGTGGAAAGCATCCAAAAAAACAAAGACAATATCAATCGCATCCCAACGCTAGAAGGCTTGGGCGGCGGCTTGGATGGAGATGTACCGGCGCAGGATCTGCTCACAGCGCTGCAAACTTTGATGACAGATTACAAGCTCCTTTGGGATTTTAGCGCGCAAGGCCCCAAGGACAACAAAGGCATTCAAAGTCCGTGGCAGAGGGGCTTGGGCATCATATTAAAAGCTTATTACGAAGCAGAAAAAGTGAAGGCCGAATACGATTCACTAAAGGAATTGGAAGTCGCACTTGACCACACTTCAAATCTTATCAAAAACAACAACGCTGAACTAAAATTACGAAAAACTAGCATCGATGCGATGAAGTTGCAGCAGCAAAATGTGCTACGACATCAAGAATTATCGAATCAAAAAAATACGCTAGAAGGTCAATTGGCTGCGATGAAAAGCGTCATGAACGAATGGCCCACAAAGCTTGCCGCCCAACCGATGTTAGAGAAGAACATCGCAGCAATTAAAGATCGAATTACCAAATTAGAACTTGAGAGTAAAAATGCCCAAAGACGCAATGAGGGAGCATCTACATTGGACAAGTACAAGCAGCTGACAGATATTTTAGCCAACGTTGAGGAGATCAAAACGCGGTTAGCGAGCAACGGAAACATTGAGACCGCTGATGTGAAACGGGTTCATGAATATCGCGAGGCCATTGCCCAAGCCAACCTAGAACTGAAAGCACAGAAATTGGAGGCGGAGATTCATTCCTCCTCAGAAATCACCATTCATACGGCGCAAGGCACGAGTCCTATTGAAGACATTGGGATCAAGGCAGGCGAAACCAAGCAAATAGAATCCTCAGGCAGGGTATCTTTTGAATGGAATGGCGTGAAAATCTCAGTAAAATCTGCGTTAAAACCTGTGGATGAAATTGTTGAGACGATTGAACTCAACGAGAAAGCCATCGTAGCGATTTTGGACAACTACGGCCTCAAATCGCTACTAGAGTTTGATCAGATATTGCAGAAAAACAAGGCCGACAACGACCTTTT
>CANHXF010000264.1 GCA_947464515.1 Flavobacteriales bacterium | reverse complement strand
AGACTTGGGAAATAGCATCTGCCCCTCCTCCTCCAGGAACCGGTTCTGGAGCTATTTGCGACAATGTGGATTTTGAGAATGCGGCCGGTGGTCATTTTTCTAACTGGTCAGCTTGGGAAGGGGGTTCTTGTTTTTTTGAACCCACATTGAGTTGTAATTCTTTTAATACCTCTATTACTCCGGGTTCTTCATCCTATATAACACTCAAAGATGCCAATAGTGGGATTCCATATGATAGTGTGGTGGGTAATAACAGGTTGCCTCAGGTTGCACCAGGCGGTAATTATAGTATTTTACTTGAAAATCAGCTGAATGGGGGGCACGCGAGTAAATTGGAATATTCTTTTGTTGTTGATGCTAATAAACCAATCTATGGAGCCCGTTTTGCGGTTGTATTAGAGGAGCCCAATGGTGGCCACGACAAAGAGGAGAAGCCTTATTTTCAAATTACATATCGCGATATTACAATCAATGAAAATTTAGAATGTGGTAGATATCGGGTAATTGCAGACAACACGGATCCTGAATTCGGAAGTTCCAAATTTGAGCCGGTTTCACCGGGTAGTTCAATAAAATTTATGCAATGGGACACTTCTCTGATTAATCTCACTAGCAGAATCGGACACGAAATCAGGGTGACTTATATAGTTTCAGATTGTGCATTGGGAGGTCATCTGGGCTATGCATATATAGATGGGGGTTGTTTTAGTGATCCAATTGCAGTTGGACCTTGTTTAGGGGATGGTACAAGAGAATTGTCTGTTTCTGGATTGTTCCCAAATTACAGATGGAAAGGTGATGGAATTGTTGGATCAAATTGCGGATCGAAAATCCTTGTAAGTGATCCGGGGGATTTTATGTTGACCCGACAACATGGAAGTTTAAATTGTAGATCATTTGAGTATATTCATGTGGATAGTTGTCCAAAACCTCAAAATATTCCATGTGCATTAACTATTCATAACAGTTCTGTGAGCGCATGTTCCACGAATTCTAATTTGTACTACGTTGATTTAGATTTTTCGAATTCAGGAGCACCAAGCCACGGAGTAATAAAAATTGAAATAGACAAGGTAGAACATTTTTTGAATCTGCCATTGGCATCACCCTATACGTTTCGAATAAATAATCTTTTGGCTGACGGAAAAAAACATGTGGTTAAAATTAGCCTTTATAAAGACGATTACATGAGCGATGAAAGGGCACTATGTTCACAGTCCACAGAAATATCGGCCCCCAATGCCTGTTTCATTCCCGATTTACCACCATGTGAAAATTGTATAGGTGGCTTTATACCTGATCCGGGACAAAAGTATACCATAAGTTTATGGGTGAAAGAGGGTGGTGCCAGTCCTACCGATACCATTTTTGATGCACCTTTTGTACAAATACAATACAATTCAGGTATAAGTAATCCGAGTCCATTTGTGGCAAACGGAAGAATCATCGAAGGATGGCAACGTATTTATCAGGAGTTTACAATCCCGGCGTTGGCAACATCGATAACTGTGCAACTTGGCTCCAACAGCGGGACTTCCTATTTTGACGATATACGCATTTATCCTGTTAACGGGAGTATGAAAAGTTATGTGTATGATCCCATCAGTCTCAAGTTAACAGCGGTACTTGATGAAAACAATTATGCTACTTTCTATGAATATGACCAAGAAGGGACATTAATCCGAACCAAAAAAGAAACTGAAAGAGGTATCGTTACCATTAGTGAAAACAGACAAAGTAACCAAAAAAAATAAACAAAAAAATATGAAAAAAAGTACAATTTTTAGACTCTCCCTTATTGCCGCAGTTTGCGGAATGCTCATTCTTCAGTCTTGTGAAGAAGACCCAGTAACTCCACCTGTGGACAATTCAGCGTCGGTAAAACCGTATGTTATGGTAAATGGTCAAAAATTTGTTTGTGCACAACCAAGTTCCTTAAAAGTTACGTGGACGGGTGCCGATTCAATGTTGACGTGGGCTGGAACAGGTTTTTCAGATACATTCATAGGTATAGCGCATCAAAAAAATGAGATTAAAGTTGGATCATATAAGATTGATTCAACTGGTCTTGGAGATCCAGGATTTATTGTAACTGCAATTAACTGGGGTTCTATGGCGTCTTCACCAAAAATAAATATTGCGAAAGGTACTTATGAGTTGAAACGTGAAAATGGAAAATTTGTTTCCTATTTAAAAAATGGCGAAGGCTATAATGGTTTAAAGCATAATCAGCGTTTCTACAACATAGAATTCAAGGTCGTTTGGCCATATTGATCCCTTTAATTTAATCCACCAAAATCATGAAAAAATCGGTTTGTCTACTTCTGGTACTAATAGGGATTACAGGCTTTTCAATGGGCTATGTAAATAATGTTGGTCCAAAATCAAAGACGGTTTTGCCAGCTGTGACCAATGATTTGGAAAAGGCTGAAAGGATTTTGGTGGATTTAAATTCTTATTATTTGGAGCATCCCAATTATGGGGTAACAGTTACACATGCCCTGTACTCACATTATAATGCCCAAACGGCCGATGAAACTTACACGGGCTATTACCGGCGAAATAAATTAAAAGAACACAGTGTTTTGATGGGAATAGAAACCATACAAAATGAGCAGACAAAGGTTGTGATTGATACAAATTCAAAATTGGTCATGGTATATAATACCATACCAATGGCCAACAATCCTGGAATTGAAATCATTTCTGCCTTAAAATTATGCAGTTCTATCCGAGTTAATGACAAAGGCGCTGAAAGTACAATTGAATTGGACTTCCAAGACAATCAATATCCATTGTCAAAAATGGTAATCGCCATCGTTGATCACCGACTTGCAGTTCTTGAAATGTGGCACAATGAAACGGTCACAGATGATAACGGAGAAATCATCAAACCAAGAACAAAAGTCTACTACACTAATTACCAAGAAAATAAAAAGTTTGCGGGTAAGGAATTTGACAATGGCCACATTGTTGAAATCAAAAATCAAGCAGTCATTCCCAAACAAAAATATATTAATTACCGCATCATGGATTTAAGAACCAATTGAGATGAAAAACAGGAAGACGGTATCAATTTGGAAAATTCTAGCGCTTAGCTTTGGATTGGCTATTACCCAATATAGTTTTGCAGGCAACGTTCCTATAACCGGTTCATTAGCAAGCTCAGGTATTACTGCCGTTCCAACAGCTTCGTTTTCCGTTACTGATAACCTGTTTT
>CANHXF010000263.1 GCA_947464515.1 Flavobacteriales bacterium | reverse complement strand
ATTAGGGTGACAAGGTTCTTCCGCATGATTGTGTTGCGGGTTGATAGACATCGGCGCGGAGAGATGCGTTGCTTTAAGAGTACTAATGATTCCCAGAGGGCCCTAATTGAAATTCAATCAAATAAACTACCGAAGCGGGCCCTATTTTGTCGAAGCTATTTACTTAGCAATTAATTAAAGTACATTCAATTTGCATGATTTTTACCAATTTTTGCATGCATTATAGAAAATCTCTTTACCTTTGTATCCGAGCAATGAACATACTCCGTCAACATTTAAAACAAGGTGAAGTGTATCGCCGCTCTGACCTGGAATATTATTCCAGAGCCATTGATAGGCATCTAGCTCAACTCACTAAAGAAGGAACATTAATAAAACTTAATCAAGGATTATATTACGCGCCGAAGCAATCAAAATTTGGAGCTGTCCCCCCGGATGACCGCCAAGTAGTAGAATGCTTTCTGAAGGGCGAAGATTTTCTTTTGGTCTCCCCAAACACCTTTAATTCATTAGGACTAGGCCTTACACAGCTTTACAATACAACCTGGGTTTATAACCATAAGCGCAAAGGCGAGTTCAAAATCAATGGAAGGACATTTGAATTCAAACTAAAATCTTCTTTCCCTATTAATATCTCAAGAGAATATTTGCTTGTTGATTTGTTAAACAATTTGGATAACCTTGCGGAAGATCAAACCCAAGCTATAGATAAATTGCCGAAAAATGTACGTAGTTTTAATGCTGATGCTTTGATGAAGGCTACTCAGCAATATGGAACTGGCAAAACAAAACGAATTTTAAAATCAATCCTTCGAAACGCACTTCAGTATGCTTGATTTTATTCATAACGACCCTGAATTCAAAGAGCTTCTCTCAATTGTCTCTTCCCAAAAAGGAATTGCCATCACATTGGTTGAGAAAGACTACTGGATAATGCATGCTTTGTATTCTTTGCAACAACAGGGAATTGAGTTTGAATTGAAAGGAGGTACTTCGTTATCCAAAGGATACGGGTTAATTCATCGCTTTTCGGAAGACATAGACATTCATATTCGCACAAATTTTGGTTTATCCATCGAAGGGAAAGAAGACAAACCTCAAGTAAGAGCGGCACGCAAAGAATTCTATGATGTGTTCGCCAATTCACTTTCGATAAATGGGATTATGCAAATTAAGAGGGATCATGATTTCGATGATACCGAAAAATACCGCAGCGGTGGAATTCGCTTGTATTACCATAGCCATACACCAACACTAGAAGGACTTAAAGATGGAATATTACTTGAAGCCGGTTTTGATACAGTTACACCGAATAAGCCCATCGATATATCATCCTGGATATGGGAACACCTCGTTTCAATAAATGTCAGCAGTAATTACATCAACAATACAGCCATTGAAGTTCAATGCTATCACCCTGGCTATACGTTGATTGAAAAACTACAAACCATAGTAAGAAAATATCGTAACAAAGACAATCCTGGCGCATCTGACGATAAAAACTTCATGCGTCAATACTATGACGTTTATTGTTTACTGGGCAATTCTGAAATTCAAGAATTCATTGGCAGTCCTGAATACTTAATACATAAATCTGCAAGAATCAAAGGAGCCGACAATTTAATTCCACTCAACGAACACCCTGCCCTACTCTTGAAGGAAATTGTGATTAGAGAGTCATTCAAAAGTCGTTATTTATCCACTTCGAAATTGTATTATGATGAACAGCCAGATTTTGAAGAAATACTTGCAAGAATAGCAATTCATTTACCCAATTTATAATATTCTAAACTTATTACAAGTAAACCTCTAATTCAATCTGAAGGTAATTAGTATCACATTTGGCTGATTTGACGGCAAGAAAGTAATGGTTTATTTTTATATTCAACTCTTTAATCACTCCACCACCCACTTGATTTGATTTCCAGCGCCTTCTATCTCAATGAAGTAGATTCCGGAGGTTGATGCTTTCAAGGTCATCTGATTTTCTCCTTTTTCGATCCGATGCGAGGATACCCTGCTGCCCACGGCATTGTATACATTTATGTTACGGGCTTGCTTGTTGTTGGCAATCTTCAATATCACCTCATTACCCGCTCCGCTGGGGTTGGGGTAAAGGTTCACCGTAAGATTCTCACCCAGTTGGTTCGTGCTAAGCAAACTTGCACTCACCACGCCCAAGCTGATCGTATCTCTACAACCACCAACCACACCAATCATCCTCGGGTAGAATCTGCCGGTATCGTTGTACGTATAGCTCACCAACGCGCCCCAAGCCGTGTCCTTGGGTGATTGTTTGGTATCCCCAAAAATCCATTTGTATTTGGTGGTGCCAGCGATACCGTTATTCCCTTGGAAATTCACAGTTAGAGGAGGCTTACCCACCAAAGTGCTTGTTGTCCCACTTAAATTGACAAAATAAGGCGAACTGAAATTGCCGGAAATTGAATCAATAGAGCCGTTTTCAAATATTACCGCTGTCACTTTGTATTTCCCCGATTTTAATGATTTACATTTTAAAAAATTGGATTCGTTGTGCTGTACCAAAGTGGAATTCACATACCAATGTATTGAATCTTGAAACTGCTGATGACGGGCATAAAAGAATATTGAATCTTTGTGACAAATGGGCAATTGCTCTACATACGAAGGCAAAGTGTTTGGAACTATTTGCGGTAATCGAAATATAGTATATGCTGCGGGTAGACCCCGTCCGGTGACTGGATTGTTTGATAAACCGTGTGATATATTCGAATTCAGATCTGGTCGAGATTGTGACAACGCATTATAAAATGTATTACTTGACAAATAATCGTCAGCCAGTGATAATTTAATGGCGGTATCTGTGAATTCAATGGATTCGCATTTTTCATTTGGATAGGCAATGCAACCAATAAAATAATCGCGTGTTTTCGTGAGATAAATTTTTCCATTAATTCCCAACTGAATGTCACCACCGAAATTTCCATTTAATATTTTTCGTCCCGACACTTCATAGATTGAATCTTTTACCAATAAATCAGCAAATTCATATTGCATAAAACCGGAATGGTTATGGCGACAGTAAAAATATTTCTCATTTGGACTAAATTCAAAGTTTGAATTAAAAGAGGAATCAAATATTTGATGCGAGGATATCAACTCTCCTTTTTTGACATCAAAACCAAAAATATTATACCCTCTGTACTCAGAATTAATTACGAGAAAATTTCCCAACGGAGAAAATTTGAT
>CANHXF010000262.1 GCA_947464515.1 Flavobacteriales bacterium | reverse complement strand
GTTGGGCTTTTCCGTATGCCGGTTGACATTGAATTTCTCTATTTCGATGGCAGCAGTGAAAAGCGCACTGTTTGGGTGGATAAATCACAACACACGTTCCATTTCAAAACCCAAAAAGCGCCTATGACTGTGGTATTTGATGCAGGCAGTCGGATTTTGAAAACCCTTGAAATGCAAAAAAGCCCTGCCGAATGGCATTTTCAAATGGAACATGGTAGCAGTATGTTAGACCGCTACGATGCGTTGGTGGCTTTGCGCGGAACTGTTGCCATTCATAGCGGAATAGCCGCACATGCTGGCCTAGGCGGATCTTCTGATCAGACAGGAACTACCGGATTGATCGACTTCAAAAAAGTTCTAGAACAGGCTTGGAATCGAGAAAAATTCCGCGAAATGCAGGTCGAAATTGCTACACAGTGGTTGAGCTTACCTGGCGTATTTGCTACAACATCCAATGTAAAATCAAACCAGGGCGAACTGGCATCTGTCACATCAGAAAATACTGCAAACCAAAATGCCATCGTATTGCAAAAATTCGCAAATAGCGGACATTCTTCGGTAAGGAAAGTGTTGTTCGAACGCTTACCATTGGAGGCAAATTTTAAAGAATTTTTCTTGGAAGGACTTAAGGATTCCAGTTATACCAATATCGAATTGGTGGTGAATCGCCTCTGGAATTTGCCACAGATGTCAACTGCTCAGTTGGATGCACCGGGATCAACGGAAATCGTGGCGTCAGCACAATTTCAACCCCCATTTATCAGTCACCGCGACATCCTCGAAGCCATCAACGACGAAACCGGTTATCTCCACAACCTGACGGTGAAGTATTTTGAACTTGCTTACACCGATGCCCTCGAGCAACAGAAAAAACAAGAAGTTTCTCTTCATGGAAAAAGAACCGAAAATGAGCCTCAAATTTTCTTAAACGGTCTAATTTCCATGACCGGACCGTACTATGAATTCAGAACCCGAACCAACGCGATGGCCGCGATGAAACGCCTCAATGTTTTAACTCCAGAACTTACACAAAACCTTTTTGATGCGATTCTTGGTTTTAACACGCGTTTGGCCTCTCCTGCCATCGATTTGCTCCAATATTTCAAACAACAAAGCCATTACAAAGCACTTATAATCAAAGAAATACAAGAACTACCCAATCACCCATTCCTGGGCCGAACCTATACCGCTGAAGAGCAAAAACGACTTTTTTCGATTGCGCAGTAATGTCGGCTAGGCATCAAATCCTCGTTATTTTTACGCATTTCCTTTGATGTTTGCCTTTAAATTCATTATTTAGCATCTTAAACTCAATCTGTTTCCCCGAAACCTAACTAATGAACATCAAAAGATTCCGAATGCGCACAAAATATAGCTCCCTCTTTACCCTCGTTTTGGTTGCCATTGCATTTTATGCAACCGGTTGCAAACCCAAATTTGAAGAAGCCGACAAATTGTTCAAACAAGGCTACTATCGCCAATCGGCCATCATTTTTGAAGAGTTTTCAAAATCCACCAAGGACAAAAAGCTGAAATCTGAAGCGATATTCTTTGCCGCTGAGGCCTATCGCCTTTCGGATGAGTACGACAAAGCACTTCGTTTGTACGACAAAGTCCTTAAAACAGACCCAAAAAACACCAAAGCTTTGTTGATGCGCGCCAACATGCTTAAAAAGGTGGAGAAATACCGCGAAGCACTGGATGCCTACGATGTTTACTTGGCTGAAGTCCCCGGCGATACCCTCGCTGATGTCCGCAAGCAAGGTTGCGAATTGGCATTGCAATGGACCGAAGATAGTTCACAATTTGAAGTAGAGAAATTCAAACCTGCCAACTCAAAGGCCAACGATTGGGCGCCAATGATTGCAGGCAAAAAAGACGATGTATTGTTCTTCGTATCGGATCGCGAAGGCGGAAATAGCAAGCGTTTGTACGAAGGAACCATGGAAACATGGACAGACATTTGGAGCATCGAAAAAACAGGCAAAAAAGGAAAAGAGAAGTGGGGACCTGCGATTTACAAAGACAAAACCGATAAAATTAGTACCAAAGCCAACGACGGTCCAATGACTTTTGATAGCCGCTTCAGCACGATGTATGTCACCCAGTGTGGCCACCGTGAAAAAGGCAAATCAGAAAAATGTGCCATCTACGAACTCAAAAAAGTAGGTCCAGAATGGATCATGGGCGAGCCACTTGAATTTTGCAAAGAGGACACCGCGCACACTTACGGTCACCCCGCTTTGAGTCCTGACGGAAAGACATTGTATTTCTCATCCAACCGCGAAGGGGGTTTGGGAGGCTTTGATATTTGGGCCGTGACATACAGCAAACGTTCGAAGTCATGGGGAAATCCTATCAACCTAGGACCAGACATCAACACCCGCGGAAACGAGTACTATCCTTACTTCAACCAGCACGACAACAAATTGTATTGGTCGTCTGACGGATGGGCTACTTTGGGTGGTTTGGACATCAACAACGCCGAGCCTACGGATGAAATCGGGGTTTGGAGAGAGCGCGAAAACATGCGTGAGCCTATCAACTCAGGGGGTGACGACTTCGGTATCACTTTCATGGAGGGCAATGCCAACAAAGGTTTCTTTAGTAGTAACCGTGGCGACAAAAAGAACAACGACGATATTTACTCGTTTGATATTACTCCTATTATTATTACCATTCGCGGTATCATCACCGATTGTAACACCAAAAAGCCTTTGGCCGGTGCTACGGTGATTTTGACCAACGATCGCGATACCACCAAAATGGTATTGAAGGCCGATGATCAAGGGGTTTACACCGCCAAATTGCGTGAAAAAACAAATTACGAGATCTTCGCCAAGTACCCAGAGAAATACTATTTTGAAGCAGAGCCAGCACAAAAAACCACTTATGGTATCCGTTTAAGTACGGAGTTGGTGCAAGATTTCTGTTTGGAAAACCCATTGGAGAAGGTGATTACCCTTCCTATCTTCTACGATTTGGACAAAGCATTCATTCGTAGCGATGCTGCACGCGTTTTGGACACTTTTGCTCAGACCGTGTTGATGCGTTACCCTAAATTGATCACGGAATTGGGATCACATACAGATTGTCGTTCTAGCTATGATTACAACGTGAAATTGGCTCAACGTCGTGCCGACAGTGCTCGTACCTACTTGATGAAAACGTGGAAAATCGATTCTTCACGTATCGTGGCTCGTGGTTACGGTGAGATGCAGTTGATCAACGATTGTAAGTGTGAAGGCGGCGAAGTAG
>CANHXF010000261.1 GCA_947464515.1 Flavobacteriales bacterium | reverse complement strand
TCATTTTTCTTGTAAGCATCGCCAAGCATTTCCGTTGTGAAAACCACCTGTAATTTCCCGGTATCGCTGCATTTATAGGTGGGCCAGAAAAGGATTTTGGATTGGAACTTTGGCAGGGATAATAGTTGTGTTTGGTTATATACAACTTTGGTTCTTTGAAAGATCCGACATCGAACGGTAAAGGTGGGAGAATTATCGTAACCGACATTCTGGATGTTGGCCATCGGCATCATGGTGTCGATCTTATAGTTATAACCACTGCCATTGCTGGGTTCGTAGACGGTATTTATCATCACGTCTTTTTTCACACCGACATAGAATTTCCGTGTTGCGGTATCATTGTCTACCACTTGGTCGCCGGGTCTCTTCACGATAATCATTACCACATGTTCACCGTACGAGGTGGGGATAAATCGCTTTGGGAAAGTATATTTCCGCTTGATTCCACTGCTCAAGGTATCGCGGATGGTTTTGCTGTAGAGCTTTGTGTTGCCGAACCAGATTTCACATCGAATATTGAAACTGTCTGTTGCATTTTGTAAGCCGATGTTTCCAACTACGCCTTCAGGTGCTAAACTATCAACGGTATATGCGTTTATACTGTCTTTGGGATAATCAGCGGAAATCGCAGCGATATCAATATCGGCTTGTAATCGAGGCTCTATAAGAAATTTATAGGGTGCATCGGGGGAGAAATCCACCCAGTTTGTATCCCCCAGGGGTTCGGCATAAAAGAAGGTGCGAGGTCGAACAGGGTCTTCCATCTGATAGCCAAAGGAAATATTGTTGGTTCCTAGCTGGCGTACGCCGACATAAAATGAGCCATTAATTTGAACGGGTTTTTTAAGATCTAGGATATAGTTTCCGGACTTACTGGTGAGTGAATCGCTTTGATAAATCAACTTTCCTGGTCTTCTGCGCGTGCTGTCGTGCGACCATATTCCCACTTTGAATGGCTCGCCACCGCTTCCAAAGGTTACGGTAATTTGATTGATGTTTTTGGGAGAATTGGAGAAAAATTTGGCTACAAAATCGCCATTGGTTCCGTTAAAGCCAATTCCACCAGGGGCTGGCGATTGCGTAACATCGCGATAACTGTAAACATTTGCGTTACCCAATCGATATGATTCCCCGCTGTTGTTATATTTATTGGGGTCTTTGCTCTCTACATAAACGGTATCGAGTCCAGCATTAACGGGATTGAGCGAGGGAACGGTAAAAAACCCTTGTTCACCGGGGGCAATCGACACTTCAAAGCTATCTTTTTGGGTGTTAAATCCTTTACTACGGGTATGAACGTTGTAATTGGTAAGGGTTTGTTTGCCCACATTTCGCAAGAGCACTTGAACACTATCGGGTTTGCCAAGGGGTAAAGGCAACTTTCCCAATGAGTATACTTTCATAATTGCGATGTCCTTTTGAAATTTTGGAAAATTAAAAATGATGGTGGGATGGTAACTGCCCGTGCTGGATAGGCTATCAATACCGTTGGTTGAAATCCCGTATTTCAGTTGATTGGCGCCGTAATTTGGCACTGTTAATGACCCTTCATAATACCATTGTATTGTTGAGGATTGCTTTTTAATTTGGCGGTATTCTACAAACATGACGAGGTTTTCGCCGTTCAAAGAATCATACACAAATTTGGATGTAGCAAAGGGAATTTTATAGAATTTCTCTGATGTGCCAATGTAGCTGGCTGGGGTATTGCTGAATACAAGGATGCTATTTTTGGTTTCAGTAGGAAAGTGAAGTTTACCGGTGCCAAAATCTGCGCGCGAAGTATTTTGAATCCAAATTTTACAGAAGGTGCTGCTATTGGGCGCAAACGTGGATAGAACATGAAAAAATTCACAAGATTCGATGGTGTCTTTGTGATAGAGGTTTGCCAATTCAGCTTTTGGAAATATGTAGGCAAAACGAGAAACCTGTGTGTCTTTGGTGGTGCTTCCAACCATGGGTCCGCCCAAAGTACCCGCATAAGAGCCATCGCCAATTTTTACGTATTGTCCTATCGCTGAAGGCAACGTCGCACAGAAGATGGCGATAAAGACAATCCATATTTTCAATTTTACTCTCATTTTATACAAACCTACGCGAAAAACACCAACTTGCCGAGTCAATATGTTTAATTTGCAACATCGTGAACAAGCAGAAACTCATCCAAGAAATCCTTTCCAAACGCTCCTATTTATGTACTGGCTTGGACACCCAAATTGAAAAACTTCCACAGGGTTTGGAGCGCAACGGCAAAGGGTTGATGCAGTTTAATCGCGACATCATAGACGCTACGAAGGACCATAGTGTGGCCTACAAGGTGAATACTGCATTTTACGAGCAATATGGCAAACAGGGTTGGGAATGGATGGAAGAAACGTTGCACTATTTGCCACAAAACACTTTAAAGATTGCCGATGCAAAACGGGGTGATATTGGCAATACAAGCAGCATGTATGCGAAGGCCTTTTTCGAAACCCTTCCCTTTGATGCAATTACGGTAGCTCCTTATATGGGCGAAGACAGTTTGCGTCCTTTCTTGGAGTTCAAAGACAAGTGGGTGATATGTTTGGCGCTGACTAGCAATGCTGGTCATGCCGATTTTCAGTTGGGTGAATATGAAGGTAAGAAATTATACGAACGTGTTATTGAGACGGTTTGCAAGTGGGGCAACGAAGAGAATTTGATGTTTGTTGTGGGTGCTACGCGTGCCGAAATGGTGGGTGAAATCCGCAAGATGATACCGAACCACTTTTTGTTGGTGCCTGGTGTTGGTGCGCAGGGAGGCAGTTTGTCCGATATTACCGAAGCGGCTGCGAATAAGGAGGTAGGATTATTGGTGAATTCCTCTAGAGGCATTTTGTATGCTTCTGAAGGGGAGGATTACGCTGAGGCGGCAGGCATCGAGGCCAAGAAATTGGCGCAGGAGATGAGCGGTCTTATCCGCGTGGTTTAAGCGGTCTGATTTCCAAGTTTACATTATGGAAATTGTCTGGCGATTCTAGGCAATAAATGATCTGTGAAGCCACGTCTTGGGGCATCAGCATATTGTCGTGCGGTTGAATATTCTCGCTATGTCTAAAGAAATCCGTTTTTACCGAGCCAGGATAGATGCAAGTAACTTTCACTCCAAAATCGCGAACTTCCTTATATAATGCATCGCTAAAACCTCTTACGGCAAATTTGGTGGCGCAGTAACCGCTCACTTGTTGGTAGCCTTCAAGACCGGCGATGGATGAAATATTGATGATATGTCCAAGACCTTGTTTTTTCATGG
>CANHXF010000260.1 GCA_947464515.1 Flavobacteriales bacterium | reverse complement strand
CGGAGTGGTACAGCCACATTGAGCCGTAACATTAGAAATGCTCAAAGGCGCCTGGCCAACATTCGTAAAAACATACGTGTGCTGAACCATTTCACCATCCTTCACATCGCCGAACATGAACGACGTGTCCTTAAATCGTACATCACCCAATGGACCCTTATGTGTGTTTTTGGGTTGATCCGCAGTGGCAGTATTATTCTCGATATCTTCCGTCTCGAATTCGCTTTGACCGCAAGAAAACAACGCCAACGAAACCACCGCTATAGATAAAAATAATTTACGCATTTTCAAAAGTAACAACTTGATAGTTAATCTCTAAAACTAGGTTTCCTTTTGTTCAAAAATGCATCCGTTCCCTCCTTAAAGTCTGCGGTTTCAAATGCCTCTCCAAATTCATAGATTTCACGCTGCATCCCGTTCACATTGGGACGGAAATAATCATTTACGCATTTTATCACCTTGTTCACCGCACTTGGGCTTTTCCCGATGATTTTTGACATCAACTTCTTGCTTTCTTCTAACAACTCGGCTTGATCAACCACCTTGTTTACCAAACCCAAGCTCAACGCCGTCTGGGCATCGATAGCGTCGCCAGTTAACAACAACTCCAACGCCTTGCCCTTCCCAACCAGCTGAACCAAACGCTGAGTTCCGCCATAACCAGGAGGGACGCCCAAATTAACCTCAGGCTGACCAAACTTGGCGTTGCTACTCGCGATTCTCAAATGACAAGCCATCGCCAATTCGCAACCACCACCCAAGGCAAAGCCATTCACCGCCGCCAAAACAACCTTAATTCCGTTTTCGATGGCATTCATCACATCGTGTCCATCTGCACTCATTCTGGTCGCCTGCTCAATATTGAAATGAACAAACTCCGAAATATCAGCGCCCGCCGCAAAAGCCTTCTCGCCCATCCCCGTCAAAATCATCCCGTGGACCTCCGAATCGCTCTGAGCCTCGTCAACCACCTGCTTGATTTCGTTTAAAGTTTCCAAAGTAAGCGCGTTCAATTTGCTTTCGCGATTAATCCGAATGATTAAAATATGATCCTCAAGAGAGGTTAAAATATTATTATACGCCATGTTTATATTCTTAACTGCGATTGTCTGATGCCCAATTTTCTATGTACGATGCGATTTCTCCCATACTCGTTCCCGGAGGAAACAACTTAGCAACACCGATGCCATTCAACGCCTCAACGTCGGCGTCGGGAATGATTCCTCCACCCGTTAGCAAAACATCGTCCATGCCCTTGTCCTTCATTAAATCCAATATTCTTGGAAATACCGTGTTGTGTGCCCCCGATAAAATGCTAACACCAATGGCATCAACATCCTCTTGAAGCGCGGTTTGAACCACCATTTCTGGGGTCTGTCGCAACCCAGTATAAATCACCTCCATCCCCGCATCTCGCAATGCCGTTGCAATCACCTTTGCGCCACGATCGTGACCGTCTAAGCCAACCTTTGCAATCAACACCCTAATTGGTCTGTTTAATTTATTACCCATGGTTTTTGATACAACAAAAATACATATTCACGGCCGTTCTGTCACCAATTCTCCACCCACATAATAAACCACCTTTTTACTCGTGTCGATTTTTAGACAAACATCAAGGTCCGATTCTGCATGCATGCTCTGAAAACGCTGAACATGATTCGCATCAGACAGAAAACCAGCGACATCCATTTTTGCCCGATTCCACAAGTGAATCGCAGCCCTAGTAGCATCGTCGGCCACCTTAGCGCCCATTTGCGACAAACTCGCCGCCATCGCACCGGCTAACAAAGTGTCTTCTAAATTAAAAAAGCCCTTCCAGCCAGAACAAAGCAAATAAATATCACCCTCATCATTCATCAACGCATCACAAGTAACAGCGCAATTTAAAAAGGCCCCAACGTAAACACTTTTGGCCATTTGACATAAACTTAAGGCATGAGTACCATTGGTAGTTGTCATAACAACCGACTTGCCACCCACTTTGTCTATCGTAAATTCTTGGGGCGAGTTACCAAAATCAAAACCCTCTACCTTAAAGCCGTTTCTCTCGCCAGCCATCAAACAACCTTTTTCGCCCCACACCCTTGCCTCGTCAAGACTTGCAACCGGAATCACCCGTTTGGCACCATTCTCCAACATAACAACCATGCTCGTTGTAGCCCGAAGGACGTCAATTACAACTACCTGCTTTTGCACTACCGCATCGGCATACAATGAAAATAATTCAGGGGTTAAAATCGTATAAACGTTCTTCATGTGTTTGTGTAATTCATCGCAAAACCCGCCCCCAAAGTGCAGTACTGAAGTATACCCTCCACGGCCCGCGGAATTGTTAATTCCAATGCTGCCATTTCTTCTTCTTTCCAAGTACCCAATACAAAGTTCACCTGTTCGCCCGTTCTAAAATCACTGCCGATTCCGAATCTCAGCCTAGAGTAATTCTGCGTACTTAGACTCGCTTGCACGCTCTTTAATCCATTGTGCCCGCCATCACTGCCCTTGGTTTTGAGCCTTAATTTCGCCAGTGGCAACGCCAAATCATCGGTAACAACCAAAACATTTTCCAATTTGATTTTCTCTGCCTGCATCCAGTAGGAAACCGCCTTGCCACTTAAATTCATATATGTATTGGGCTTCAACAAAATGAGCTTTCTCCCCTTGTGCGATACCTCGCAAATCCAACCGTGCTTCACCGACTGCCAATTGCCATCGAACTTTTTGGCCAATTGGTCTACCACGTCAAATCCAATGTTGTGACGTGTTTTTTCGTACTCTTCGCCAATGTTTCCCAACCCTATGATTAAATATTTCATGGTTTCTCTCTGATTATTTTTGGGCGATAACCCTCGTTTGATTGCTCAAAACTGTAGCACGTCGTGCCGGAATAATCGCACTAAGTGCTCCAAGTGCGACATTTAGAATCAAAATTAACACTATATCCGCGGAACGCAACTCAACCGGGTACGACATATTAAATGATCCCTGCGTTTGAATAATCCCTGTTTTTTGCTGAACAACAACCAACAACACACCCAATCCTATTCCTATCAAACTGCCACAAATACTAACCCAAACCCCCTCCCAAAACACAATCCATCCCACCATCGATTCTTGCATACCCAAATTTCGAAACAAAATAAAATCATTCCGCTTGTCCAGTACCATCAACGTGAGCGCCCCCACCAAATTGAAGGAAATTAGCATCAAAACAAACGTCAGTATCGCAAACGAAATCCACTTTTCCGTATTAAACATTTTATACATTATCGGGTGCTGCTGCTGCTGATTGAAAACCGCAAGCT
>CANHXF010000259.1 GCA_947464515.1 Flavobacteriales bacterium | reverse complement strand
TGCGGTTGGAAGTCCCACCAAGGCCGCCAAGCCAGAGAGTTGTTTTAGGAATTTTCTACGATTGTTCATGCTGAAGGGGTGCTGTTTGGGCGTGGTTTATTTTTTGTTTCCGTTGCGGAAGAACGTGGCTGGCTCCTCAAAAACATGGGGGGCGTAGTTAATGTAGTACTTCCAAAAAGTTCGATGCTCTGTCAAACGGCGCTTGAAATCGCTGAAGTCTTTCTGCTGCGGGTTCGACCACAATACTTCAGCCAAGGCGGGCATGCGGGGCATGACCATGTATTCCACGTGGTCTGGGCTTAACATATACTCCGTCCAAACGTTGGCCTGTGCGCCCAAAATGTAGCTATGCAAACTATCGGGCAGCGCAGCGGGAATGGGGTCGTAGGCATATACGTTTTCCACCGGGTTGTAACCGCCTATGGAGTGGGGTTCGGTGCTGTCTTTGCTCTGGTAATGGTCCCAATACAAGGGTTTTCCAGGGGTCATGATGGCATTGTGGTGCTGCTGGGCCGCGGCAATTCCACCATCTACGCCCCGCCAACTCATCACCGTGGCTTTGGGTGCAAGGCCGCCTTCCAAAATTTCATCCCAGCCAATGATGCTGCGCCCTCGGATATTATCACCCTTGTTTGCGTAAATATACCATCCCGAATCTTGCGTATTCGCATCCACATACCAACCCGAATCCTGAAGATACTTTTCGATGCGTTGAATAAAGTAACTCTGAAGCTCGTGCTCGTCTTTCAGGCCAAGGTCTTTCATGCGCTTTTGACATTTGGGACAGTGTTTCCAGCGTTCTTTCGGACATTCATCACCGCCGATGTGGATGTATGGGGAATTGGGGAAAGTACGCATTGTTTCTTGCAAAATGCCTTGCAAAAAGGTGAAGGTGGCTTCGTTGCCAGCGCAAAATACATCGTCGAACACACCCCAACCTTTCGCGGTTTCAAACGGTCCGCCGGTACAACTTAATTCGGGGTAGGCCGCGAGTGCAGCGAGTGCATGGCCGGGCATTTCAATTTCCGGGATTACGTTGATTCCCCATTGGTTAAAACAGTCCCTAGCAAAGTGAGTGAGCATCCATTGGGTATAGAACCCGCCGTAACTCATTGAATCGAAATGTTGCAGGGGGTAGGGTCCGGTTTGGGTGCCGCTGCGATAGGCAGAAACGGTGTTGAGTTTGGGGTAGAGTTTGCTTTCCAATCGCCATCCTTGATCGTCTGTTAGGTGCAAATGAATCACATTGAACCGATATTTTGCGGCCATTTCAGCGTATTTGTAGAGAAAACTGGCATCAAAAAAATGTCGTGAAACATCCAAATGCATCCCACGATAATGGAATCGGGGAGAGTCGGTGATGGTCATGCAAGGGATTTTTTTGTCGACGTACAAATCCATGAGCTGCGATAGGGTGTTGTTCCCATAAATCAAGCCATTGCGATCGGCGTATTCAAGCGTGATGTTGTTTCTTTTGATGGTTAGTTTGTATCCTTCGGCGGGAAGATTTCGGTTTTGCCGTGATACCTTATTTTTGAATTTGGTGTAGCCGCCGCGGGGCGATAGCTCTATACTCTGCGGCGCGGGAATGATGCCGGGGTTGAGCGAATTGTCATAGGGCTGAAGGATTTGCCCTGACATCGAACAGAAAATCGAACAGAAAAAAATCGAAAAGAAACTCCGCATGTTGCGAAGATAGGGTTAAGCCGTTTTACTTTTCCATGTCGCCAAAGCGCGATGGAGTTGGTAGAAAGCGTAAAAATGGATGACGATTACGAGTTCCAAGCCTACCAAATAATAGGGCCATTCGCCGACAACAAACGGGTTGTTTGCATCGGGTTTTTGACATAGATACATGTAGTTGGCACCCAATAAATAGTTGATTCCGCCAATAATGGGTAGGGTAAGTTGCGTATAAAGAAAGACTTTCCACCATGATCCAGGACGAGGCACGTAACCAAGTCGCATCGTAGCGTAAACCGAGCCCAAAATAATGATACCATGGGATATACAGTATTCGATGTGGTTATAAACGGATGAGCCGTTGGTGATTTCAGGCGTTAAAAATGCGTGGATGGCGCCGGCACCCCAGTAAACCAAGAATTCATAGCTGATTTGTGAACCGCGAATCAGGAGGAAGGCAGCGATGAAGGCCGACATACCGCAAAGGTGTAGGGGCAAGCTGTTTTCGATGTGCCAACTGTTTTCGATGACCATTTTGATGTTGCTGGCCGCGAAGTTGAGCAACGAAAGCGCACCCAATCCCCAACCCAATTTTTTTCTGGACGATTCGCTTAGGTTTTTCGAAAATATCAGCGTGAAAAATAAAATGCTCCAGAAGATACCATTCATTATCATCCAGCCGTTTGAACCCGTTGGGACAACGTGGTGAATTTTGTTAAGATTGGTTGCTATATATGCTTTGTGGGAAGTATCTAGGGCGCTGAGTGTATCCATAATCTCGCAAGATAGAAATTACTTACGGAATAAAAAATCCATTAAAGCTGCCGTTCTTAGTGATGACGAAGAACAATATACACAGTCCGATCAAAAAACTCATGATCCATGAGAAGAAATAATTCGCTTTGCCTCCGCAGCATAGGAATACAATAAAACCGGCCGACATGATGACTGCGGTGATGATTGCTAATGTGTTTGACCAAAAAATTAGGGCTAAAATGCCGACCAGCAATCCTATGGCGTAAATCACAATGGCTGCCCTCTCTAATTTTTTTACTTGATCTGGGTCTTGTCCGCTTGCATTTATCTCACCTTTGTGTTGTCGTGGATTCTGGATTGATTCTGAAGCGGTCGCACTGCGAGTTTTCGAATGTTGGTTTTTTGCATTTTGGACATTTGTGAAATTCGCAAATTGGGTGGTTTGGTTTTCGATCCGACTTCCACTCGCTATTTCGATCTCATGCTGGGTAACAACTTTATTCTTCAACAGGGCATTTACGGTATTTGATGGGTGTGGAACCTCACTTACCGCGGTTTGTTGTTCTAAAAAGCGATTTTCTGCCTTGTGAGCTGCCTTTTGAACTGATTTGCGCGCTGATTTATCTTGATGATTTTTGTCTGACGATTCCTGATGCCCGAAGTTCTGCCAGTCAATGTGAATCCCTCCTTGATGGTATCTGCGTTGTGCCGTACAGCCCGATAAAAAAATCACCAATGCAATGAAAATGAATCTTTTGTAGTGTCCCATCATACTGCGAATCTAATGAACACGAAATTTAATTTGTTGCGATATTCCGTAATGAGAATTTCAAAATTTGCGATAATCCGTAATCGTTTCATCCTCTGGAATTGTCGTCGCTTTACTCGTTTAACCAATTGTT
>CANHXF010000258.1 GCA_947464515.1 Flavobacteriales bacterium | reverse complement strand
TAAATTTGTAGCACATGGAAGCCACCGCCGACTTGTTAAAAGAGGGACAAAAAGCCACAATTGCGGGTCTAAAAGACGGCGATTTTTCCCAGAAATTGGCAGAAATGGGCTGCGTTCCAGGAACCGAAATCGTTAGACTGTATCAGTCGTCTGGAGGAAACACAATTGCTTTTCGGATTGACACGTATCTTTTGGGTTTACGAAAAGAAGAGGCCAATCAAATTGAAGTAACCATCTTGGAATTGGATCCCGCATGAGTTTCCCTAGCAGTTTCGCCCTCGTTGGTAATCCGAACTGCGGAAAATCCACCTTATTCAACCGATTAACCGGGCTCACCCAAAAAACTAGCAATTTACCCGGCACTACCGTTGAGGCGATGCATGGCGAAATCAAGGTTGGGCAGAAAACCATCCACCTTTTGGATTTACCTGGCATTTATAGCCTTTATACCAAATCTGAGGATGAAGGATTGGTCGTTAAGCATTTGATTCGGACGGACAACGACAAACCCGAGGCCATCATTTTTGTAATGGACGCCTCCAATCTTCGTCGGAACCTGCTCTTGTTTAGTCAAGTGGCTGAACTGCAAATTCCCTGTGCTTGTGTGTTGACGATGACGGATACTGCGGTTCGCAGAGGCATCGACATCGACCTCCTCGCGCTGCAAGCAGCGCTCGGAGTCCCTTGCATCGCATTCAATCCCCGGAAAGAAAAAAATATTGGCTGCGTAGTATCACTTTTCAGTGCCACCGCGAAACCCAACATCATAGGTGCGCCAACCCAACTCCCACAACGACTTCAAGAATACCAACAAGGGGCAAAAATTCAAGGCCTGAGCGAAGAAACCCTCCGCCGTTACATCTCCATTGAAGAAGTAATAAAAAAATGTACCACCAAACGGCCCGTGGGACTCAAAAGTCTGACGTTAAAAATCGACCGTTTAACAACCCACAAATGGGGTGGCTATTTCATCTTTGCAGCCATCATGATGGTCCTTTTCCAAGGCGTTTTTAGCCTAGCAAAACTGCCGATGGACCTCATAGAAATGGCATTTCAAACCATCAGCAGCACCATCAAATCAATTTTACCCGATGGCCTCGTCTCCAATTTCATCGTCCAAGGCCTCATCGGCGGTATGGAAGGCGTAGTCGTATTCGTCCCCCAAATATTCATTCTATTTTTCCTCATCGGCCTGCTCGAAGACAGTGGCTACATGGTCCGTGCGAGTTTCATCACCGATAGAATCATGCGAAAATTGGGACTCAACGGCCGAAGCATCATCCCCCTCGTTGGTGGTTTTGCCTGCGCCATCCCCAGCATCATGGCTACCCGAAGCATCAAAAGCAAGCGCGAACGACTGGCAACAATGATCGTAGTTCCCTTGATGAGTTGCAGCGCACGACTCCCCGTCTACGTGTTACTGGTGTCCGTCGCCATTCCCTTTGCCCAATTCTGGGGTCCCTTTCATGCCCAAACCTTTGTCATCACTTCCGCTTACATGGCTGGCATCGTTGTCGCCGTGATCCTGGCCTTCATCTTTCGACTGTTCCAAGGCAAGCAATCGTCTTCAGAATTCATTCTCGAACTACCCGCCTACCAAATGCCGCGCATCCAAACAGTGTTGCACCAAGCATGGCTTAAGTGTCTGTCGTTCCTGTCCGAAGCCGGTAAAGTGATTATTGTCATTTCGATGATCCTTTGGTTCCTCTCCAACTTTGGCCCCAGCGAAGCGATGAAAACGGCCGAAACGGAGGCGCATATTTTATCGCAGCTCGACCCATCGCATGGCGAGGATATAAAAACGACATTGCGCTTAGAGGCTAGTTATGCTGGGCATTTGGGCAAGTGGATAGAACCCGCCATCGAACCCTTGGGCTACGACTGGAAAACGGGAATCGCACTGATTACGAGCTTTGCCGCCCGCGAGGTTTTTGTCGGCACGATGGCTACCCTCTTCCAATCCAGCGAAGACAATACCCAAGGTATCATCGAAAAGATGCAAGCCGTTAAAAATCCGAAAACAGGAAAACCCCTGTATGGCCTGCCCTACGCACTCAGTTTGATTGTGTTTTATGCCTTCGCATTGCAATGCATGAGCACGATGGCGGTGATGAAAAGGGAGACTGGCTCGTGGACATGGCCCATTGCGTTGTTCCTGATCTATGGAATCATCGCTTACATCGGCGCTTATATGGTATACCATATCGCTAACTAAAAACTGCCAATTAAGTCGCGATTTGCGTAAGTTTCTCTGAACAATTTGACGATTATTTTGTATTTTTGCAAGGCTAATTATACATCACCGATGTAATTACCCCAATTAGATCAATAAGAACACATGAGGCAGTTAAAAATATCAAAACAATTTACCAACCGCGAAAACAAATCGCTCGACAAGTATCTGAATGAAATTTCAAAGGTTTCCATGATCGACGCCCAGGAGGAAGTTGAATTGGCCCGGAGAATCAGGGAAGGCGACCAAGCTGCGTTGGAGAAATTGGTAAATGCCAACTTGCGTTTTGTTGTCTCTGTTTCTAAGCAATACCAAAACCAAGGACTTACCCTCGGTGATTTGATCAACGAAGGAAACATGGGCTTGATTAAAGCCGCCAAGCGTTTTGATGAAACCCGTGGTTTCAAATTTATCTCTTACGCCGTATGGTGGATCCGTCAGAGCATTTTGCAGGCTTTGGCCGATCAAAGTCGTATCGTTCGTTTGCCATTGAACAAAGTAGGTAGCCTTGGTAGAATCACCCAAGCATCAGCCCGCCTTGAGCAAGAATTGGAGCGCGAACCAACACCGCAAGAAATTGCAGAATCGTTGGAGATTTCTCTTTCTGAAGTGGAAAATGCACTTCGTTCTTCTGGTCGTCACTTGAGCATCGATGCCCCATTGGCAGAAGGTGAAGACAATACATTATTGGGTGTTTTGGACCAAAACGATGAGCCAAACCCTGATATGCTATTGTTAAACGAGTCGTTGCAGAATGAAATCAACCGTGTTATTTCTACTTTGAGCGACAAAGAGCGTGATGTGTTGAAATACTATTTCGGATTGGATGGCAATGCCGCGCACACCTTGGAAGACATCTCTGAAAAGGTAGGTCTTACCCGCGAACGTGTCCGTCAGATCAAAGAAAAAGCACTCCGTCGTTTGCGCAAATCAAGCAAGAGCAAGATTCTTAAGACCTATTTGGGATAATCACGAATTCAAATCACAGTGGTAACTGCGATTGCTGTCTTGATATTCATGGCGTTCTTAATTTGGAGATTGCGCAAGTAATCAATAAAGGAAAAAACATTAAGTCCCCTATAAACGAGAAAAGGGGCGCCATGGCGCCCCTTTTCTC
>CANHXF010000257.1 GCA_947464515.1 Flavobacteriales bacterium | reverse complement strand
TTGTCGAACTTTTTAGGATCGGCATTCATCACACCAGCCACGTCCTTCCAAATGGTAATGCTTTCGGCGCCCAAAACGCTTCCAAAAATCGCTGCGCTGTAATCGGAACCTTCTCTGCCTAGCGTTGTGGTTTGACCGCCCTTTCCACTGGCAATAAAACCTTGGGTAATGACCAAATTTGTCTTTGAGATGGGCATTAAATCGGTTTTGATCAATTCTTCGGTCTCTTTCCATTGAACCCTAGCATCCCGATGCCTGGCATCTGTGATGATTAAGTTTCTAGCATCTACCCATTGATTTTCAATTCCTTGCGACAAAAGGTAGTGGCTCACGATTTTGGTGGCTATCAATTCGCCGTAACCAATGATTTGATCGTATAGAAAATCGTAATCATCCTGAACACTTGGTCTATCAACAAAGTTCTCTAGCGCCAAATACAAGTTTTTTATGTCGCTTACACCAAATAAATTGCCCGATTCAAATAGTTCTGCAAGGATGCCATTGTGATAATCTAAAACTACTTGTAATGCCGTTTTTACCTGGCCGGTATTGTGGTATTTGTGGTGAATTACCGACTCTAACGCATTGGTAGTCTTTCCCATAGCGCTAATAACGACAAGTACATCATTGGAGTCGTCCTTGGTAAGGATGGCAGCCACATTTTTTACTCCTGCAGCGTCTTTGATGGAGGCACCTCCAAATTTGAAAATTCTCATTGATGGGTTAGTAGTCGTTTAATTGGGGTTTTTGTTGTTGTTTTGCAAAATAAATACCATTTGTTGTTAAAGTAGTTATGTCCTATTCTAAAGTTATCACCCTCGAACAGTTTATTGTTGACCAGCAGTCGCTGTATAAAGACGCCCAAGGTTCTTTAAGTAAGATTTTTAGATCGTTGGAGCTTGCAGCTAAGATGGTGAACCGCGATGTTCGCAAAGCGGGTTTGGTGGATATACTTGGTAATCAAGGCTCTACGAATATTCAGGGTGAGGAGCAGAAGAAGTTGGATATCATCGCAAACGATATTTTTATTGCCAACCTCGAGAGAAGCGGTGAGGTGTGTATGATTATTTCTGAAGAGAACGACGATGTGTATTACGTTGAAGGGGCTGAAAATGAGAAATATGTGGTGGCGATGGACCCTTTGGACGGAAGTTCTAACATTGATGTAAATGCGAGTATTGGGACCATTTTTTCGGTTTACAGTCGCAAAAATCCAATGGCTGCCCCGAGTATCGATGATTGTTTACAAAAAGGCAAGCATCAGGTGGCTGCGGGATATTTTATTTATGGCTCTAGTACGATGTTGGTTTATTCAACAGGCGTGGGCCTGAATGGATTTACCTTGGACGATGGCATTCAGGAATTTTGCTTGAGTCATCCCAATATTCAAACGCCAGCAGACGGAAAGATATTTAGTGTAAACGAAGGGAATTTTGAAGATTTTCCAGCGGGTGTTCAAGCTTATATCAATTATTGTAAGACGAAGGATAAGTCTACGAGCCGACCTTATTCTGCAAGGTATATTGGGTCATTGATCGCCGATTTTCATAGGAATTTGTTAAAGGGTGGTATCTTTTTCTATCCTCCCACCGAAAAGACACCTAATGGTAAATTGCGTTTGATGTATGAGTGCAATACGATGGCGTTTTTGGTTGAACAGGCCGGTGGTGCTGCGAGCACGGGAACTGAGCGTGTTTTGGATGTGAAGCCAACGGAATTACATCAGCGTGTGCCTTTGTTTATCGGCTCTAAGAATATGGTGGATTTGGCTGTGGCGATGCTGAACGAAGAGGCTACTGCTGCGGTTCTTGCATAATCATTTGCAAGATGTCTAGCGACTTCAATGTTTTGCCAGGAATGGCGTGAATTTCTAAGTACTGTACCAATTTATTGACGAGGCTCCTTCTTTGTTTGGACGGTAGCGTGAAGTCGTTGTTGATGGAAATTTCTTCTAGTGCGGTACATAATTCCCCATCGATCATGTTGGAAGGGACGCTCTTTGATGTGGCAGGCATCCCCGACAAAATATCGAATCCAATACGTTTCGTTTCTTCGGTGATTTGAATGCCGTGACCGGTGACATCGCAAAAGCGAAATAGAAATTGTATGGGTAAAATGGGGAGGTGTTTGCAGCCGTCGTTGAGCGATTGAAAAGTGACTTTGCTGAGATCGAATAGTGTTTCTTCGGGCTGCTCTTCGTGTAAGCTATGACTCAATATCTCCAAGAAAAACCACCGTACTTGGTCGTGCAGTGGGTGATGGGTGTATCCCCAACCGGAGATCAAAGAAACTTCTTTGGCCCGCATCATGCCTCGATTTTGCTTGTGAAAAACAACTTCGATGAGGGTTCCGGGTTGGAAAAGGGAATTTTTATTCTGTTTGCCGTGGAGTCCTTGAATCAAAAAGGGAAGCAGGCCGAATTCTCGGGTAAACAGTTTTACAACGGCAGAATGGTCCGTGTATGGTGTGCGCTTGATGACCAGGGCTTCTGATTTAACAAGCATCGCATCGAAAATTAGTCAACCCATTCGGCGACGAACAAATTGGTGTCGCGCGTACCGTGATTGTTTCTGTTTGAACTAAAAATCAGTTTTTTCCCATCAGGAGAGAACATCGGAAATGCATTGAACATGCTATTGTTAGTGATCCTCTCAAGACCTGTACCGTCTTCGTTGATCATGTACAATTGGAAATCGTAACCTCTTTTGCTGTGATGATTGCTAGAGAAAATAATTTTTTTCCCTGCAGGATGGTAAAAGGGTGCCCAGTTTGCTTTGCCCAAGTGGGTTACTTGATGAAGATCGCTGCCATCTAAATTGCAAGTGTAAATTTCCATGTTCGTTGGCTCTACTAGTCCTTTGCTGAGAAGATCTATGTATTTGGCTTTTTCCTCTTCGGTCTCAGGGCGTGAAGCACGAAAAACGAGTTTTTTGCTGTCCGGCGAGAAAAATGCGCCTCCATCGTAACCCAAACCCGTTGTGATCTGACGTGGGTTGTTGCCATCGATGTCCATGATCCAGAGTTCCAAGTCGCCTGAACGGGTGCTAGTGAAAACGATTGATTTGCCATCGGGCGATACGGTTCCTTCTGCATCGTATCCTGGGCTGCTGGTGAGTTTGTTGGTGATGTTTCCTTTTAAATCTGCTACATAGATATCGAAATTGGAATAAATAGCCCAAACGTATTTACCATTTGATTCTGGGGTTGGCGGACATTCAGAGTCGCCTTCATGCGTGCTCGCATACAAAATGTGTTTGTTGTCTGGCATAAAATAGGAGCAGGTGGTTCTACCCATGCCGGTACTCACCAGCGCTGATTTTCTGGTGGTGTCTTTGATGCCCATTTTTTTGATGGGTGAG
>CANHXF010000256.1 GCA_947464515.1 Flavobacteriales bacterium | reverse complement strand
TATGAGCCTCCAAAATTGTCATATTCCCCGTTTGATCCGTAATTCCATACTTAACTTCCTCCGTTTCGGGTTCATAGGTGCCAAAAAGGCGATCCCAAATCACAAACATCCCCCCATAATTTTTATCTAAATAAATATCATTCACTCCGTGATGAACTCGGTGTGTGCTCGGTGTGACAAGAATTTTTTCGATAAATCCCAGCCTCGGAACCACTTGTGTATGGAGCAACAATTGATACAAAGCATGACCCACCAAAACCAACACAATCACATCAGCTGAGAATCCCAAAATGGGCAATGCAATCCAAAAACACGTCCTCACAATATACTGAAAGATTGAAATTCTAAAACCGACAGAAATATTGTAGTTCTCGCTTTGATGATGCAAACTATGTACGGCCCATAAAAACCTAACTTCATGGCCAAGCCTATGATACCAGTACCATACAAAATCCGTAACCAACAAACATAAAATCACACCAACCCATCCCTCAGGCATCGCAAAAATTCCAAATCGATTGCCAATGGCCGACCAAATGACATATTGTACCCCATCAAAAAATAAACTAAATAAACGATCACTCATGCCACAACTCACATTTGTTATCGTATCAGCCACGTTGTACAATGCAATTTTTCGCTTTCGTTGCATCCAAATTTCAGCCAATAAAATAAATAATATCCCCAAAAATCCGGTATACATTAACAGGCTGTAAAAATCAAAATTCATGTCAACAAGAATTAAATGCAACAATAACGTCATCAAAATTGTGAAAAAAATCCCTGCCATTATTACGGAAAATCACAACTCTGTCATAGTTTTTTACGGAAAATCGCAAAAGAACCCCAACCCCTATTTATCATTAACTTAGCAATGTGAAACACAATAAAGAAACCCTCACTTTTGGACAGCGCGCTGCGGATAAAATTGCAACATTTGGGGGCAGTTGGACCTTTATCATTTCCTTTTTTGCGATTCTTGCAATTTGGATTGCTATTAACGTTTATACGCTTCAGAACAAGGGCTTCGACCCCTATCCTTTTATCCTATTAAACCTGATACTGAGTTGCTTGGCTTCTATTCAGGCACCCATCATTATGATGAGTCAAAATCGACAAGAAGAAAAAGACCGTGAGCGCGCAGAATGGGATTTAAAAATCAATGAAAAAGCGGAAGCAGAAATTCGTGAAATATCGAAAAAATTAACCATCCTAATGACCCAACACCAAGGGCTTGCAGATAAAATCGACGATGTATTAAAAAATGAAAAGTCGGTGGATTGATCAATAATCAACTATTTCCTTTGTTAATCAAGAATGATTATTATTACATTTGATTTAATAATACTTATGAAAACTAAATCAATTCCCTATTTTACACTACTCGCTGCTGTATTATTAATATTTTCAAGTTGCGAGAAGAACGACGAAAGCAGCCCTGAAATTAGCTTATTGAGTCCGATATCAGGCGATACAATTTCTATGACAACCGACAGTGTGCGGATAGAATTTCACGTAAAAGACAATGACGAGATTCATATGGCCACTGCAGACATAACGCAAGCCGGTGTCAACATCTTCAAGAGCTCCAAAGACGTTGACGCACCAATGTACCATTTTAGTCAGGATTTCAAACCCCAAAAAATCACTGGCGTTACTCCACTTGAACTAACAATCACAGCTTCAGACCACGCTGGAAATCAAAGTTCAAAGAAGGCCACATTCTACGTGAAGCCTTAATCCAATTGCTGATCTAGTATATAAATCATTGCAGCCACGGCCGCCGCACCCAAGTGTAATTCTCTTTTATTGACGTTTTCAAACACGTCCGTTTCGGCGTGATGCACATCAAAGTAGCGCTGAGAATCTGGAATAAAACTCACAAATGCCGTGCTCGGATTCACTTTCTTTAAAGGTCCGATGTCTGCCCCGCCTCCGCCTTTTTCTATCGTTCCGATGCCATAATCGTTGAGTAATTTTTGATACACTTTCACCCCAGGCATAATCGCAGAATCTACCCCAAACCCCCTTGGAACAAATCCCCCGCGGTCGCTTTCTAAAGCCGCAATGTGATTTTCGCCTCTCTCCGCCGCCAATCGAGCGTATTCCGTACCACCACGCAAACCATTTTCTTCGTTGATCCAAAATACGCATCGCAAAGTATGACGTGGCGTATAACCCAAGGCCTTTAACAATCGCAGCGCTTCAAAGGCATGCATGCAACCCGCGCCATCATCGTGCGCCCCTTCACCCTCATCCCAACTATCAAAATGACCGCCAAAGTCGATGATTTTGTCCGGATACTGCAAACCCACCGAACTCGCAATCACGTTGGCACTCAAACGATCCGGCAGTGTCCTACAATTGAGTTCGATTTCAACCCGATGACTTGGGTCGATCGCGCAAATATCCTCCAATAAATCCGCCACCGCTGTCGCCACCGCCACCATCGGAATTTTTGTCACCGAGTCCTCATAATGCGTAACCCCCGTATGTGGATGCAAATCGCAACGATTGCTCATACTTCTCACCAAAACAGCCAAGGCACCATATTTTGAGCAAGGAACCGCGCCATTGACACGCTGACTTACGCAACCACCATAGGCCTGAAAAGTGTTCAATAATGTCTCATCAAACGCCCGATTTAGCAATACGATTTTGCCCCGCAACTGCCCCGCTTTCCCCAAACTATCCAATTCCCGATTGCTGTTCACCACAATCACGGCCCCCGCAACATGTCCGCCCACGGAACCACCCAAAGCACAGGCATTCAAGGGATAAAATTTCTGGGGTTTGGGATTGGCTTCAACAAAAGCTTCACAGTTATAATCGTCGCCTGGCTTGCCCGACTTCAGATGATTCGTTAGAACTTTTGAGTACAATTTCACCGATTCGATTTCTCCGCGCTCCCATCGAGGCACCATCACAGGCTGGGTAAACACAGTGTCAAATTGATAGGATTTCAACATGGAAACGGCCCAAATAATTCCTCTTTCGGCATTGTCCGACCCACTCAATCTGGAACCGACACCTTTACACAACTCGCCCAACCGCTTGTATGCATGTCCGTCAGTAAGCGCCAAATCAAACAGGGCTTTAAACATAATACTGTCATCGTTAGAAACTCGTTGAATTGTATTTGGCAACGGAGTCGTTAATTGCACGCCATCTTTGGGCTGCACCCCATTGGCAAAGAAAATATTTCTTGGTGAATTTAACTCATTGTAGGCCCGCATGCGTTCAACGATATCGGCCGGTTGCGCAGAAATCGACAAGCATTTGACACCAAACAAAAGAAAAAACGTTGCTATTTTTAACCCTAACCATTTCATTGCGTCCAAATTACTTAAAAACTTCCATTT
>CANHXF010000255.1 GCA_947464515.1 Flavobacteriales bacterium | reverse complement strand
CCCCCTTCCCTTTTTGGAATAATATCTCCGGAAACCATTCCGGACTCAAATAGGGAACCCCCTTAAAAATTCAACTTGTAATAAAACAATGGCAGGAAGCCCAATTGATAGGTCTGACGGAAATATGGGGCCGTATCAATATAGCTGTACTTCAGCACGTTCTTGCGGTTGGTTACATTCACCAAGTCAAATGCAATTTCATGAGATACATGCGCTGCATTGATTCGGTAAGCAATTCTCAAATCAAAACGCTGGTAAGCGGTGCCAAAACGCTGTGTGTTTTTCAAACTGCTCTTCTCGATGTATTCGCGCTCGTAAATTGTAGCCATCGTATCGATCGGAGAGAATCTACGTGCACCGGCAAATGTCATCTTACCCCCAATGTTCAATGAGTTCTTATTTTTAAATACAAATTCTCTGGCAATCAATCCGTTGGCGGCGTAATTGGTGTTGAAATCGCTGCTGCGCCATACGTTGTCGCTGCCTTGATATTGCGCATCAAACAGACTCAAAGAAGCCAAATAATAGAAGCCCTTGCTGAAGAATTTCTCCACCGTAAACTCAATACCGTAGTTGTATCCTTTGCCTGTATTTTGCAAACTGTCTGGGAAGAAACGTGAGAATCCGCTGCCGGTGTTGGCCAAACTGAACGATGAACCTTTGTAATTGTTACTGGCCATCAGCATCTCAACCGGTAGGTTGCTCAGGGCCTGATAATAGGTCTCCACCTTGATTCTGCTGGCTTTGCCCATTTGGTGATCCCAACCTAACACGGCGTGGTTGCTTTTTGAAAGTCCCATACCCAAATTGTGTGGGGTGTTATTGCCCGGCTTTTGGTAGTAGTAAACATAAGCACTTTGGTTCTGCGAATGCATACCCAAGCCCAAGTTGATGGCATCGCGCTTGGTGGCTTGGTAGCGAGCCCCGAAACGCAATAAAGGACCGCTGTTACTGGTGTTACTGTATTTGACATCGCCCGCCATCGCAGTTCTAGCCAAAGGCGTATTGCTAGGGTCGTAGTTCACCGTGTACGTCTGCATTTGAATTCCAGTGCTGATGGTGAATGCCGGCGAGAACTTGTATTTCCACTGCACATAGGGTATCAACATAAATGCGGTTCCGTTTGAATTCCAACGCGTGCTAAACTTCCAAAATAAATTGCTGGTAGGGTTGAAATTTAAAGCACTATCCACAAGCGTATAATTGTATTGTGTGGCCTGAACCCCAATTTTCATCGAACTCTGGGCCGAGAATTTTTTGTTGTAAAAAGCGTGGATACCATAAGTTTTGGTATCGAACATATAACCCAAATTCGGAACAATCGAATCGTTTTGGTATTGTAAGTAGGATTTGCCATCGCGGACAATGGTGTCGGTGACATGACGGAAAACCAACTCGTGGTGGGCATTTACGCTCTGACGGGTGGTTGCTGCTGTAATCTTGAAATAGCTGTTTTTGTCGATGTTGTACTGAAAACTGCTTCCCCAAACGTGCATTTTCGACGCAAAATGTTGATCACGGTCGTTATCGCCATACAGTTCTGAGCTGCTCTCCTTCTGCTTACTGATGTTAATGTCGATGTCGCTCGCCCCGCCAATCGCAAAGAAGCTCAAATTGCCTTTGTTGTTTTTCATCGGCAGGTTAAACTTAAACGAATAATCTTGGTAATTGGGGATGGCATCGGTTCCGATAGGGATTTTCAATGCGCCAAACGCGGCCAAAGTTGAGTAGCGGTAGGTGATTAAATAGCTGGCGCCACTTTTCTTGCTGACATATCCTTCGGCGAGTGCGTCCCATCCCAACAGACCGAGTTGAGAGCTATACTCGCGTTTTTTGTTGTTTCCGTTGCGCAATTTCAGGTCAAAAGCGCCGGCATTGGCATTTCCGTATTCGGCAGGGAAGGCACCGGTGAAGAAATCCGAGTTGCCCAATATTTTGTTGTTGATGATCGAAACGGATCCGCCGGTAGTTCCAGGAATCGCGAAGTGGTTGGGATTGGGAATGTCGATGCCTTCCATACGCCACAAAATCCCTTGGGGAGAGTTTCCGCGCACCACGATATCGTTTCTTGAATCGTCGGCCCCTTGCACACCGGCAAAGTTCGATGCCATACGCGCTGGGTCGCCCCGACTTCCGGCAAAACGATCGGTTTCATCCACGGTAAACAATCGCGCCGAGATGAGCGCCGCATCGTTATTGGGTTTATCGCCCTTGGGTTTGGCTTTGATGCTGACTTCCCCCACGCGTTCGATGACTTGTTCGAGTTCGTAGGCGAGGATGACTTCTTTTCCGGAGGTCACGACGATGTTATTGGTTCCAAAAATTTGGTAGTCTTTGGCTTCAACGGCGATGGCGTATCTACCCACGGGCACTTCGTTAAAAACGAATTCACCTTTGTCATTGGAGGTGGTTTCGAACGAGGCGGGTGGGTTGGTGACAGGGCCTTCGAAGAAAATTTTGGCACCGGTAATTACCGACTGAGATTCTTTGTCGCGCAGTATTCCGCGCACCGTTTGATTTTGCGCCCAAGTAGTAAGTACAAGGGATAGGGTAAGAAAAAGGGTAATGAATTTTTTCATGTTCCGAAAGTAAGTGGGTTTAGGACTTCGATATTACGGAAAATCGCAACTGCGTGAAAGTAAGTTTACGGAAAAATGCAACCAATACTATTAACTGTATAAGTAATCATACAATCAGAACCATGAAATTCGGGGGAATTTAGAATCCGCGGGGGATGGATTTTGCAGCCTTAGGCCTCTTGATTCACCACCTGCTTGAGGTCGTTTTCCAATTGATAGGCTGTCAGCGACAAAGAAGGATCGGCCTGAAGTTTTAGCCAGTGCTTGTGCTTGAGCCACCATTTCATTCTTAGAGAGGGCATGCCTTGCTTAAAGAAGTTGGTAATCAATGGGTTGGCGCGCAAGGTGACGTGCTGCTGGTTCATATTTTCCCACAGGTAGTTGATTTCGTTTTCGATGCGATCCAACAACTGTACGCTAGAGTCCATTTTGCCGGTGCCATTGCAACTGATGCACACTTCTTGGGTGGCAATTTCAGTGGCCGGACGCACGCGTTCGCGGGTAATTTGCACCAAACCAAATTTGCTCATCGGCAAGATGGTATGTCGTGCACGATCTGTCTTCATGGCGGCCTTCAAAGCGGTGAACAATTCGTTCTTCTTTTTAGGATCGCGCATGTCGATAAAATCGATGACAATAATTCCACCCATATCGCGCAATCGCACTTGTCGTGCAATCTCATCAACGGCTTCGAGGTTCACCTTAAGCACATTTTCTTCTCAATTTTGTTGGTCGAAAGAGGTGCTACCGGAGTTTACATCTACAACGTGAAGGGCTTCGGTATG
>CANHXF010000254.1 GCA_947464515.1 Flavobacteriales bacterium | reverse complement strand
GTGTTGCTCCAGTGTTGCATTCGGTCCTTTATCCGAATTTGAAATTTGGTGGTTTCCGAACTGCCAGCACCTAGTAAAAACACATTTTTTAAGGTTACTTTGATCGTTCCATGAATATTTATTTCACTTCCGGCAGGCGATAGCGGCCTTACATGGTAGAAATCGGCTTTGGCAAAACGAACATCCTTGATCTCCAAAGAAAGGGAATCGGCATTGTCGAAACCCAAATCCCCATCGCCATCCGCATAATCAAAAGCAATGACCACCGTATCTGTGAATTGCTTAAACGATGTTTGATTTAATTCCACTTTTGAAATTACAGGTTTTGGATCGCCCGTATAAAATCGTTCGGGTTCGCAACCAGAGAACAAAACGAGGAAAAACAGAAGTTTGACAGTTGTTTTCATGGTTCGTATTAATTGAATTTTACCGCGCAATAGGTTTTCAAAAAGAACATACTGTTGATATTGGGTATCGTGTAGTCTTTGTTTTTGGCATCGCTCACCGTTATGCGGAACCAAACGACATCGTCTTTTATGTTTTTACTCCCATCGTAAGGAAAATACCAGAGGTAATCGCAGCTGCTAGAGAATAAACCACTTAATGTTTTATTGGAGCCCTTTTTTAGCGATTGTTCTTTGCTTGGGTCGAATTTGGCAGGGTCGGTCGACCAGTTGATGGTTGCGTTGGTAAGATTGCCTATAGCCGTGTTATCGTCGCTTAGCGAAAACCATAGCTCTACATTGCTTCCCGCCGATGTCTCCGCAACTTCGTACTTTCCAGCGCGGGGCAGAGGACTGCCATTTTGTAAAATCTGAACGCCAAGTAATTGGGGCGGAAAATCAACGGTACTGGGGGTTCTGCCAAGCCAATCTTTGTCTCCGTCGTTGATCCACGCATTCACCCGAGCAATCGAACGGTCTTTTTCGATCGGATATTTGCTTGTCGGCTCTAGCGAAAGGGGCATAATCCCTGAATTGCCATTTAAATCGGTCTTTAAACGATAGGGCAGCATGCTACCCGACGCATTATTTGGGATAACTCTCGTTAAGAAGCTCCCTGCAACGTCTTTTTTTATCACAGGTTGTTGCACCAATGAGTAATAGCTGCTTTCAACCGTTCTGAAATCGGGCTCAAAATTGCCATCATGGCAGCCACTATTTGCACAGGTAGGTTTGAATAAGCCAGCATGTAGCCCTTGGATGGTATTGTAATTCCAAGTGTCTTTTACGACAACGATGGTATCTTTCCCATGAGGAAATGGGTTTTTGATATTGCTTCTATCGTCTTTACACGATGAAAATATCAATACAAACAAAATGATCGCAATCGACAAAAATCTGAAGGCCCTGGCTTTTTCGACCAAACCATTCGATGCGATATTTATGAAATTGCTTTTCAACGTTACTTATCGTTTTGTTAAATCCTGTTGTATAGACTTTTGGCCATTGGGTCAATCAACCCTGCATTGGTTACAGGGTCTAAGATTCCAAATATATCCGCAATTGTAGGTACGATGTCGGTGAGTCGTCCAACCGGTTGTGCCGAGCTTCCCACACGCATATTGGGGACGCCTTTTCCGAGCATCACGCTCCAAACTCTCATCGCATTTGCATCGCTATGATCATAAGAAACCCAATCGTTCTGGTCCAAAATGGGGTTTGGGGTCTCGTTACGGCCGCACTCGGGCGCGACAATCATAATGGTATTGCCACTCATTTCAGGAATGTTATTTTGAATGTACTGCCACAACCAACCGGTGATATGGTCCGCGCGATGCAAACTTTGAAGATATCCGGTAAAATTGCTATGACAAGAATCAACGCCTGAAATATTAACCGCAAGCATTTTCGGTTTGAACTCTCTCAGTACTTCCGCCGCATACATCATATTGACAGCATCGCCGGTGTCGGTTACTGGTGGCATCGCCAATTGTCCAGCCTGCTGTTTTTCAAATACACTTTTGATAAAATCTTTGATTCTGGTGCGCTCCTCGTCGGTATTGCTAATACTAGTGATTTGGTCTTGTGTGAGGGCAAAACTCTGATCCAAGAAGTTCTTCATGAAATACATGGGTTCGAGGTCGGTTCTGCTATAGGTCTTGGCATTTCCCAAAACTTCTTTGCCGGCACCGCTAAAAGTTACAGGCGCAGCAAACATATTGGCACCGTAGTTTAGTCCATAGTCTTTGTGATTGCTTGAGTTCAAAAGTGGGGTAGAGTTTCCAATACCATTGGCAATAAACCAATTGTCGGTAGCCGAAAAACCTGCATGTTTACGTAAGTATTCAAAAATGGTGGGGTAGGATGGTCTTACTTTTAATCCTTGTGCAGTTCCAGCATTTCCTGTGAGCAAGGTGTTTAATCCAACATAATGGCCAGCGCTTTGTGCTTTAACTTCCGGAAACAGCAATCCCGATTTCTCCATGCTTTGGGTAAGCAACTTTGGGATGGGCTCTGAGCCAGCGGGCATACCAGAAACACTCGTGCCATAGGCGATTTTCTTGGTGGGTGCATTTCCCTCAAATAGGTTGGGCATAATGTTTCCAGCGGCACCTGAAATTCCCTGACTGTCTTCCAAATAGCGACCTAAAATACTCTCTTGCTGACGTACGCCGCCCGCAAACATAACCAAAACTACGTGGTCGGCTTTTTGACTTCCTGATTTGGCAAACAAACTACCGGAGGGTAGAATGTAAGGGGCCAGGATTCCGCCGCCAAGAGCGACACCCGATTTGGTTATAAAATTCTTACGATTCATGGTTTTGTCTTAATAATATTGGTATTCATCACTGGTGGCAAAAGCGGTATAAACCATTTCAACACTCACCGCGCTATTTTTTAGGATATACTGTTTAAAAAATGCCTTTTCGCCTTCACTCGGATATCGCAAATAAAACCGTTTGTATGTATTGATTACAAAAGCTTCAACATCCTGTCGCATTAAGGTATTACTCGGCATTTGAATACTCCCCGTGTTAAAGTAATTGCTTAACAACATCTCACTAGCCACATCTTGATCTCCAATGGAATACAACACATTCTGCGTTTTATAAAGTTGATTGGGTGAAATCGCCGTTTGATACAAGTTGGTATAGAGAATCGATATATATTCAGCGTCGTTCTTTTTCTTTGTTTTGCGACTCTTGTCCTCATAAACATTGGTGTTCTCCACCCCATATCCAATGTGTTGCTCTTTCTTGCAACCTCCAATTAGACAGACAAAAAGGATTAATCCAATGACTTTATTCAAATTGCGCATATTCGTCGGTGATTAAAATATTTTCTAAAATTTCTTCTATACGATGACTCTTAATGAAAGGGAAGAAGAGTTTCGAAACCTCCGCCGTTGTGGGTTCCCTTTG
>CANHXF010000253.1 GCA_947464515.1 Flavobacteriales bacterium | reverse complement strand
TTGTATTCAGCATTTTTGATCAATGAAAATACGGTAATGGAGGAAGTGGTTCTGCGGCCGATTTTAGGCGATATTTGACCTTTATTTGGGTGGTGTGCTTTCGCTAGCTGATCTGCGCTTTTTTTGCGTTTTGTGTAGAATCATTGGATCCTTTCGTGCAATTTTTTTGTCATGCTTGTTTCATAGATTAAGGATTGATTGTTTTTTATTATATTTGCGTTAAACAATAAAAACAGATGAAAAAATTATTACTTTCATTCGCCGCGTTGATCGGATTAACCACCGGGGCGATTGCTCAAACTGCAGAGCTTCAAATTTCTGACGCTCAGAAAAACATTTCAGTTAACAAGACTTCTTACGTCCTAAAGGATAAAAAATTGGTGCCAAACCGTCGCGCTGATGTCTACAGCGACTGGTACAATTTTACTGGATCTTACGAAGAAGGTACTTTGTTGGGTCAGAAATTAGATCGTTTTGTAAACTTTATCCAACCTGATTCAAATCTTTATACTGTATATTCTGATGGTAAAAAATCACCAACAGGATGGCATATCATTGGTTCAACCTTCGATCCTAAGGATAGCAACTATTTGGCTTCAGGTAAAAGCGTATTGACCCGTTTTAATCCTTACACTGTTGATTCATTGGCGTTTACTCAATTTTACATCCGTCAGGCAGACCAAATGACAGTGAATGGCAATTTGGTTGATATCGTTGATACCGTTTACATCCAGTATTTCAATATTGGTGGAATTAAAGTGGGTGGTTATTCTTATCAAGCCAATCCAGGAGTAACTTATCGTTATGCGACTCCTGCGGTTGACAATTTGTCTACCAAATCTTTGATGAATAGTACTGCAATCAAAACAGATACACTTTTATTGACAAAAGCATATGCTGATAGTTTGGTTTTAGAAAATGGCACGCCAAAATCATTTATTGGTCGTGGAATCCAAATCCCAGTGAATGTGAAGTCTCAATCTACAAACGGTGCAAATAACTCTGCTAACCTGTTTGCTTTCAGTATTGTTTACAGACCAATGCAAAAATCAAAATTGGGCGATATCGGCATCGCTTATGATGGTTCAGCTTGGATGAAATACAACTTGTATGGTTTGAGTTTGGCTTCATTGACTGGTCATGCCCAAGAGATTATCTCCACCAACAAAATCAATAACATGTTCGTTTGTAATTCTCAAGTACGTTACGGTCAAACCTTGTTTGGTTTCTTGAAGTCATATTTGCCAGGTACCATTTGGACTAATTCTTTGTTTTTCCCGAACTTCGTTCATATCACAACTCAGAACTTGTCAACCGACAAAATCAATTCTGGTATTTCTGGTATCCAGGTTTACCCTAACCCAGCTGCAAGCAATGCACAAGTTGACGTTGTTTTTGACTTGAGTGCAAATTCAATGGTTAAAACTTTTGTAACCGACATGAACGGTCGTGTTGTATTGAGCAACGAAGCCAAGCAATGTGTTGCTGGTCAAAACGCTATGGTTGTTAACACCAACGGTTTGTCAAGCGGTATTTACATGGTGACATTGGAAAGTGCTGCTGGTCGTATGAGCAGTAAATTGACAGTAAACTAATCACTAATTATATCTGTTGAAAAGAGCCGGGCTTGCCCGGCTCTTTTTTGTTTAGAATCATCGATTTTTGTTCTATATGTTGGACCTAAGAAAAAATCGATGTTTGAATGGCTTTGTCTTTTGGATCGTATTTGGGGTTTTTAACCTATGGTCGGGGTCAGTTGCAAAAATCAACGCTCAAACGTTTGAAGGAATACAAAATAGCAACTTCGCAGGCGTTCATTCAGTGTATTCAAATCCCGCCTTGCTGACATCAATGGCTTATAAGCGACATGCAAATATTTCTACCTTGGGGTTTGAAGTCAATAATAACATGTTCGTCATCACGGCGCCATTTACGCTTTGGCAAGCAATAACGGGAAATGTTCCAGCACAATATCAAAACGCCAACGGCAAAGTATATTGGCAAAAAGACTTTCTAAAACAGCAGCCCATTGGCACTTCTGGTTGGGGTAGTGTATCCGCAGAATACCGAGGTCCGGCGTACGCCAATCGTATCGGAAAGCGATTTGTATGGTCCACGCACAGCAGAACAAGGACACAAGTTTCTGTAAGAAATGTCTCTGCAGGGTTACTGGATTACGGACGGATTTTGTTTGATACTTCTATGCGAGGCAAAAACGGGAATTTGGACCAACGTTCATCGTTGCCATTTTCATTTCAAGCAAATGCCTATCAAGAACTTGGCGCTTCGTTGGCTGCGGCCATCGTAGATTCAAAAAAGTTAAAAATATCCATAGGAGGTACGGCGAAATATCTAATGGGTTTAGGGCATTACTCCATCGTGTCAGAAGGAATGCAACTCCGCACTTTCGGACGTGATTCAATTCAGTTCATGCAGAGCAATGTACAGGTGTCGTATTCTGAAACTCAGGTATTTAAGCGGATTATGAGTGGATTAATTGGTGGTTTGCCAAGCTTCAGGAATATCATGGGTCATGGCATTGGCTTTGATTTGGGCTTTACGGTGGAAGGAGGGAAAGGTGGTGGAACTGCTCAAATGAAGGAGCGATGGCTGGGCGATCCAACCGCGCGTAACTACCATTGGAGATTGGCCGCTTCCGTGACAGATTTTGGGAAGTTGAGTTATGGCAGTCAGGTAAATACCTTCTCTTTTAGTAATGTTACGCCGGTAACACTAAAAACGGATTCTGCATTTTTCGGGGCATTTCAACAAGGGGGTAGCGCTGGATATACCTATCTGGAAGAGTTTGCAAAGAAGAGTATGAATTACAAACAGGAAAGCGGCACCATGAGATTTGTTCTTCCCACCCAATTGCATGTTCAAGGCGATCTGAGAATCATGGCGGGGTTTTATACCGCTTTTCATTGGCAACAGTCGTTACATTCGCTCAAATCTGTTGGGTTTAGGCAACCGTCCTCGTTAATTGTAATTCCTCGCATAGAAACCAAATGGCTTGAAGTGTCGATGCCTGTCGGTTTGACCAACGATTATCGCAAAGGGAACATCGGCGCTTGTGTTAGGGTAGGCCCAGTATTTGTTGGGTCTGATAATTTCTTGTCCAATATGATGTCGAACAACATCAAAGGCATGAACGTATACTTCGGCCTAAGCTCGTCCATCGGCAAAATTAAGAAGTAAAGGTCTGATTGCGTGATTTCAGCAGTTGGCAAGTTCACAATCGACAACGGTTCCGACCCTTAATCGACACCCTTAATCGATGCGGGTGATCTTCGCACCCAAAGCGTTTAATCTTTCTTCGATGCGCTCATAGCCACGATCAATTTGTTCGATGTTTTTAATCGTGCT
>CANHXF010000252.1 GCA_947464515.1 Flavobacteriales bacterium | reverse complement strand
TATCCACGTTTTCGTTCTGACCAATCAAGCCCGATTCTTTCAAAATTTTAATTGTTGCAATGATTACAGGAGTTGCAGCAGCAATTACTGTTGCTGAAGCTGGGTCGCCCAACTGTCCGAGCATTTGATCTTCAACAATTCCACTAAGATTACCTGCCTTACCTTTCAAGATTGCATTTTGCAAAGCAGATTTGCTGCCTTGCAATTTATCAGCGAACAAGCTCTCTACTTTGGACAATGCATTTTTGCTTTTTTGCCATGTTGCGGCATTCACGCCTTTGGCTGCGGCCTGTTGCTGCGTGCCATAAGCCCACTTAAGCTTTGATGCCATTTTACCCAGGTTTAGTTTCATCGCAAGCAAGAATCCACCGCGCGCAGCAATGCTTAATGGATTGTACTTCACAACCGCCTTTACCGCCACTTTTGCCGCTGGACCCACCTTTTGACCCACCGTATTCACCGTGTTCTTTACGTTGGTAAAATATCCTTTTACCGTTACTCCACTCAATGCCAATTCGTCGTTGTCTAAAGCAATACCGCCGATGGAACTGACTCCGTTGCTCATATTCAGCTGCGCTTCATTCTTTGAAAGCACTTCTAGTGCTTCATTGCGTTTATCAGTATACCAATATTGGATGGCATAGTCAAGCATCTTTATCAATGCCTTTGGGTCGTCGACCGTTGATACCAGCCCCGGGGTTTGTGCTACGGCATTGCGCGTAGCCACCAAGTTTTGATACAGTTTATCTAGGTCTGACTGATCAGTTGTTGCGCCCAAGCCTGAAAGTGATGTTGCCATTACAGCATCATAGTGGTCATTGCCTGAAACGCCACTCAGTACAGCTACATTTATGCCTTTTAGATTCATATCGTAATCCATTTTATCGGTGTATTTTTTTTCATAATTAAATTCAGAAACCACAGCATCTATCACGCAGTACTTATTGGCTCCCGTTGTGGGCACAATCACATACACGTGCTGCCAAGAATCTTGGCTGTACTTGGTGATTCTGAATTTGTGAGGGATTTTTAAATTGGTGAGGATGCTGGAGGCAAAAATGCTCATGCAGTCACAGTCAACGCCCGTTGCTCGTTCGGCCCAAGACCTGGCAGGTCTTCTGAGTTGTTCCAAGCCACGTTTATCCAACTTGTACTGGACATAACCGTATATAAACTCCCAAATGGCCTTGCAGGTCTCATGGGTGGAAGGCCGCCTGAGCAATGGAGCGATTCGCTTGGTGTCGTCAAGGTATTTCCAAACGACTTTCTCCATTAACTCAACAGTATCCGTTACCTCTCCATCGTCGATGATGACGCGGTCACGCTCATCAGGTGGTGGGAAATAAGGATTATAGCGGCTTCCATCCTTGATGGCACGATAACCACTTGTAACAGTCTTGGTTGGTATATGTGCAAGTGCCCTCATTAGATGATTTTGGTAGGTTCAGAATTGAAAAAAAGGCCATTTACATAGGTTGAAAATGACATATCAATCGGAATTCCGATTTTCTCAGCCACAGCTTTCATGTTTTTGGTTCTGAAGGCCTTGATGATGGCTGGGACTTTTGAAACGATATTGATCACAATACCAGCCAAGCTCATCCATCCAATTCTTAACTCGATGGTATCAATGTTAGTAATGCCCAAAGGCTTGATGACTATCAGCTTGTTCTCAGCATTGGATTGGGATAGTAAAACGCCCTTGCTTTTTAAGCTCACCACCGGTTTGGTAATCCTTACAGAATTTATGGTTTGATTGTTAACTTGAACTTCTGTTCTTATAAAAAGTCCCCCAAGGTTGATATCGTGAATGCGAGGATCAACCAATGTGATATTGGTTTTATCGCTTACGTTTTGCACCTGCAGATACCGAACAATGCCATAAGCGGCCGCCGCACCCAACGTTATGCCAACCCATTTATTCATTGTCGTTGGATGGATTTTCTTCGAAGAATTGATTTAGCTTCTTGGAAGCAGCATCCAAGATGCGTTTAACCACGTAGCCAGCCGCAGCTGAGGCCGCAGCGTAAATGACAACTGTAGAAAGCCCCGGTAGCGTTATGGCAAGTAATAGTGGCTTGGCCGAAATGGCCTTGCCCACACCACCGACAACGCCAGAGGCGGTAGTAAATAATGCTGTATGTGTTGGTTCTGACATGAAGTCTTGCATCGATTAGGATACAAACTTCTAAATTGAATTATTGAAGAAAGGCCGAATGAGGGTGTGTAATTCCCTGTAATGGTGTGTGTTGAAATATGAGGGTAAATTGTTATTTTTGATAACAATGAATATTGAAAATCATGCTTAATTCGTTCAACTAAAACCGACTATATCAATAAGTAACCGCATAAACAATATTTAAGCGAGACAATCGTTATTCAAAAGACAAAATAATTTATCATGAAAAAATCACTTTCAATCACAACTGTTGCTGTCCTACTGACATTGTTTTCTTGCAAAAGGGAAACAAACAAGACAATGACAGTCGTAAAAGACTGTACCGGCACATATCTGCGAATGGATGGAAAAGACTTTCAAGTTTGTAATGTCGGAAAACTTTCTTTATTCTCAGCCGGGTCTACTGTTGACGCGACCTTTAGAAAAATAGATAACTGCAAGCGTTTAGAGGATAAGGTTGTCTGTATGATGCTGCATCCAAATGAGGGTTGGATCGAAATCGTCAAGTTAAAATAATCGGCACCTGAAAACTCTTTTGTAAACCAAAATAGACGACCGATATGAAAAGAATAATTTTATTAATAATCAGCATCTACTGCCTAGAAGCTTCGGCACAGGAGATTCAAAAAAATTCACTCAGTACTTCTCTAATTCGGCTGGAGAAAAATTCACAAACCATTGAAGGTGATTACGAACCGAAATTCATGACTGGGATTGAATATCAAAGATTTGGAAATAAATGGAGTTTTGGAATCAAATATGAGCATGGTTTCAATAAAATCGAAGAGGATCGAACAAATTGTGCTGATTGCTTTTATGGAACGGGATATATGAGAGAAGATAATATTTATTTCACAACCAATTATTCAATCCTCAATTTTTTTAATTCAAGGCTAAAACTGAATACAGGTGTAAGCTTGTATTATTCAAACCTTAACTTTTCGGGAGACTATCAAGGTGGCATTTCAGGAAGAGGCACAAGAGAGAACTCGACTTATAATACTTTTGGGGTAGCTCCAAGTCTTTCAATTCTTTATTATCCAATAGAGCGATTATTTATATCATTAAATTCTAACTTGAGATATGGTTTGAGTAAAGAGTTTGACGCAAATTTTAATCAAGACCGAAAAGTAAATGAATTTGTTATAACGGCCCCGGAATTAAAGATCGGAGTAAATTTTTAAAAATGTGGT
>CANHXF010000251.1 GCA_947464515.1 Flavobacteriales bacterium | reverse complement strand
TTTTCTGCGTTTAATCTCTGATTCAATCAATGCCAACTCTCTCCCCATCTGACCGGCCATTCCGCTATTCTCTTGGGCACGACGTGTTAAATAGGGAATCACAGCAAGTACCGGTCCGTAAGGCACATATTTACTCACTCTATAGCCACTATTCGATAAATTAAAACTAATGTGATCACTCATCCCCAACAATTGAGAAAATGAAACCTTCATGTCGCCATTATCCAAACCTTGCTTGGCCAACAAACTAGCACCCAACATAGAAGAATTTTCATTGTGGGTCGCAATACAAACGGAAACGGAACTATGATTCTCCAAACAGAATTCAACGGCGGCATCATAATCTCGATCTGTTGATTCTTTATTGGGCTGAATGGGATCCTGATAACCCAGCTTCAAAGCGCGGGCTCTCTCCTTTTCCATGTAAGCACCCCTGACCAACTTGTAACCATATTTGCACTTATTCTCAGCCACTTGATACTGAAGATAGGCCAATCGGTCATGTCGATACATTTGTAAAGTATTAAAAATCCAAGCCCTCGTAATGTTCAATTGCTCCATTGCGTGAGTTGCCATCAGATCAATGGCAGGTTGAAGCCAAGTCTCTTCCGCATCAACAAAGATCTGAACTTCACTATTGGCGGCGGCGTTACACAGCGACATAAATCGAGCAAACCCTTTCTGCCAATCAGATTTCAAATTGGCATTTAAATGATTCTCTACCAATGAAATATCTTTAATATTATTACTCTCAATAAGAGATGATGCTGCTTCTAAAACCTCAGACGACATAACACCAGTTGTTTTAAATACTGAGAATGGGATGTCCTTATTTCCCTTTGCTCTTTCTATGGTTTTTAGAATTTCAGCGGCCGTTAATTCGAACGTAGATTCACTCTCCTCGCCTTCCACCGAATAATCCAGGATGGTACCGATTCCACTTTTTGCCAATGAATCAATGGCACGGTCGCACTCGTGAATGGTCTCACCACCACAAAACTGCTCAAAAATGGTTTTTTTGATGGTAAACTTCAAGCCCAAACCCACCGCAACTTTCGCCATCGCTGGGCCATAGGTCAATAAGGCCGGGTAATTGAAAGATTTAAACAACATCTTTGCCTTAGACAACTCCGCATCGCTCTTGTGAGCAAAGGCTACCGACGTATTTTGAAATGAAAGTTCAGCCATGAATGTTGTCTACAAAAATAGCAAAGAAATTTGGGTGTTTGGCGGGAAAACGGAATTAATTATGGCAACCGTAAATGCAGTGATTCTAAGGCTTCACCCAATGCAGGATGCTTTTTTACCAAAAAATCTAACTTTTCTTTATCGGTATATGGTCGCCGTTCAACCACCTGAATTTCTCCCATTTCCCATCCGATGTTTTTTACCGGATTTGGTTTTAATCGTGATTTAAAGAATTGCATCATTTGAGGCTTTATTTCCTCGATAATCGATTCTTGCCCCGATGTAGACAATTCAATTAACAACTGCTCTTCATTCAAACGATATTTCAATGATTTTAAGCAGGTCAATATCCTCGGGCTCTGGGTTTGATAAAATCCGACATAGGCCTCATCCAATGTTTGATAAACCACTTTTGCCGGTTTTGGACTGTCGGTTTTTGCAACATTTGAATCACTTGCCAAATCGGTATCGACAAGCTGATTGCTATCAGACTTCCCCGTCGGCCCATTTGGTTGAGAAACTTCAGATACATCAGTTTCATCCTCTTCAGTGGCGTCAGAATCGTTTTTTGCTTGCAGTTCCTTTTGGCGTTTAAATGCTTCAAAACCAGATAATTTTCCCTTCTCCGTATTGATCTGAATTGCAGGCTTGGCAATAGGTTTTGGAATGGATTGTTCCGGAATTGCCTCGACTACCTTTTGCTCTAATTCTACCGTAACTGCTTCAATTACAGCTACTTTCTCAATAATCTTAGGCGGGGCTGACTTGATTTTCTCTTCTACGATGCTCGGTGCATTTTTAAACGAAGAGGGCTTAATCGGTTCCGAATTACTCAGTTTTTTTTTTACTTCCTCAAGGGAAGGGATATTTTGGATGAACGATTGCAGATGTCCTAGCTTCATCAATAGCAATTCCACCAGTAACCGCGGATTTCGCGAAGATTTATACTTATCCTCGGCCTCAGAAACCAAGCTTAAACCGTTCAATATAAAAGCAAAACTAAACTGCTGGGATTGTTCGGTATACTTCACTCTGAACGAATCAGACACATCCAACAATGAATGGGTTTTTGTCTCCTTACTAACCGCCAAGTTTCTAAAGTGCGATGCCAAACCTCCCAAAAAAGTAGATCCGTCAAACCCTTTTTTCACAATTGCATCGTAGGCCATCAAAGCATCGGATATCTGCGATTGAAACAACATGGACGACACATTAAAGAATGTATCTAAATCCAAAACACTCAATATATCTACCGCTGAATCATAGGTGATCTGACCTCCGCCAAAGCTCACCAACTGATCAAACATAGAAAGTGCATCCCTAAGTCCACCATCCGCTTTGCGGGCAATCAAATGCAACGCATCCAATTCCGCATTGATGTTTTCTTTCTTCGCAATACCCTCCAAATGTGAAACCATGTCCTTGGTTTCGATGCGATTGAAGTTGAAAACCTGGCATCGACTTAAAATCGTCGGCAGAATTTTGTGTTTCTCGGTAGTTGCAAGAATGAAGATGGCATAGGCAGGAGGTTCTTCCAATGTTTTCAGGAAGGCATTGAAAGCCTGGGTCGACAGCATATGAACCTCATCGATGATATACACCTTGTATTTACCCACTTGAGGCGGGATTCTTACTTGGTCGATCAGATGACGGATATCCTCCACCGAGTTATTACTCGCGGCATCCAATTCAAAGATATTGAAGGCGTAATCTTGGTTTGGATCGCCCCCATCTTGGGCGTTAATCACTTTGGCCAAAATCCTAGCGCAAGTTGTCTTTCCAACGCCCCTAGGACCCGTAAACAAAAAGGCCTGAGCCAATTTATTGTTGTTGATTTCATGCATCAACGTCTCAGCCACTTGGTGCTGACCGACCACATCTTCGAACGTGGTTGGACGATACTTTCTAGCCGAAACAACAAATTGATCCATTAATGCAAAGTAACCCCAATCAAGCCATGTTGCCAAACTTGTTGACCCACAAAAAACCCACAAATTCTCAAAGGATTGTGTAAATTGCGATTCAATTATAGAACATGAATATTGGAGACAATTTAAAGCATTTCGAACTAAAAAGCACATCTGGTCAATCGATTAGCACATATCACTTGTCGGACAAAAGTGCATTACTTATCGTAGTCACTTGTAATCACTGCCCTACTGCCCTTGCCTATTGGCCAAGAATCGTATCGTTGGCGAAGCAA
>CANHXF010000250.1 GCA_947464515.1 Flavobacteriales bacterium | reverse complement strand
GGAATCGTGTTTCGGGCAATAACTTACAGGTGGGTGCATCGTTAAAATTTTATGTTTTGGCAAGCAAAAAAGGATATTACCTGAAATTGAATTCGTTGACTACTGCCCAAAAAAGAAACATAGCTGGCGTTGATTGATGCGCAGTATTGTATTGATATTGACGAGTATTTTTTTTCATGCAAATCTTTTTGCTCTTGATGACAGTACTTCCTTAGGGAAATCGGGAATGATGCCCGTGGTTTATTCGGAGAATCCGGTAACGGTGGATGGTGAATTGGATGAGCCCATTTGGCAGTCGGTTTTTGTTTCGCGTCCCTTTGTGCAATATTTTCCGTATGATACATCTTTGTCGAAATCTCAGACGCAGTTAGCTTTTGCCTACGACGATAAGCATTTGTATTTTGCAGTGAAGTGTATCGATCGAAATCCGCAGAAGCAGTTTGTAATTCAGAGTTTGAAGCGGGATTTCAGTGTGACCAATTCGGATGGGGTGGTGTTAACGCTATCTACATTTAAGGATGGTCAGAATGGATTTTCATTTGGGGTCACCCCATACAATTCGCAGCGTGAGGGTTCTGTTGAAGGGGGAGGTGGGTTTGGTGTAACTACGGCTTGGGATCAGGTTTGGCACAGTGCAACGCAGCTGAAGGATGGGTTTTGGACGGCGGAATTTTCTATACCTTTCAATAGCATTCGATTTACACCGGGGGTTTCAGTTTGGGGCTTCAATGTGACGCGTTTTGATTTTAAAAACAACGAGGTTTCGAATTATGCTAGGGTACCGAGGAATTTTAATGTGAGTTCATTGGTGTTTTGTGATTCGCTGCAATTCATGGGTAAGCCATTGTCTAAGAGCAACCGAAATTTGGTGTTTATTCCCTATGTAAGTGGAATGACATCTCAGGGAGTTTCAGGAAAACGCACTTTTTTGAGCGATCCTATTTCGGGGAGTCCAAAATTTGGGTTTGATGCAAAATTGGGTATTACGAGGAGTTTAAATTTGGATATTACGGCCAACCCAGATTTTGCGCAAGTTGATGTTGATGTGCAACAGATTAATCTGACCCGATACAATTTGTTTTTCCCTGAAAGACGTCAGTTTTTTATTGAAAATAGCGATTTGTTTGCCGGTTTTGGATTCAGGCAGATTCGTCCGTTTTTCTCTCGGCGTATAGGTTTAAGTGATAATGGGGCTGTACCCATTTTGGGCGGTGTTAGATTGTCTGGCAAGTTGGGTGATGGTTTAAGAATTGGGGCGATGAACATTACAACAAGGAGTGTAGATGTTAAGGAGGGGAACAAGGTGGTTCATTTACCTGCGGTGAATTACACGGTGGCGTCGTTGCAGAAGAAGGTCTTTGCAGCGAGTAATGTGGCGTTAATTTGGGTACATGATCAGAAATTGGGGGTTCAGAGGACATTTACTGATGGCATGGGAAATAGGGATTCTACGGGTGATTATAATTCTGTGGTTGGGGGGGAGTTTAATTTGTTAACCAAGAACAATCGTTGGGGTGGGAAGGCATTTATTCAGAAGTCGTTTTATCCCGGATTACATGGTCTGGAGGGGTTTGCTCACGCCACCTGGTTACGATATAAATCTTTGCATTGGATGGCCATGTGGAACCATGAATATGTAAGTCGTTCCTTTGTTGCGAGGACAGGTTTTGTACCTCGGACAGACAACATCGATGCAAAAAACGGGAATTTTTATCGCTACAGTTACTATCGCTTGGAGCCCAACTTAGGATATACTTGGTATCCCAAACACAAGTTCATCAATAATCACGCATTGTCAATTTATAACAGTAGTTATTATGATAGCACTTTTGGAGTTACAGAGTCTACGAGTGAATTGGGTTATGATGTTGTATTTCAGAAAAGTGCTATTTTCCATTTTAGTGTGGACCATAATTATTACAATTTATTTTTACCATTTGACCCATTGAATAAGAAGCAATATTATTTTGGAAAATATCAGTGGTTTGCCATTCATCCCGAATTCACAACGAATAGCAGGAAACGATTGAGTGCATTTTGCGAGTTGATGTACGGCGGATATTTCCAGGGCACAAAGACTGAGTTTAACGGAAACATCAACTATAGAGCGCCTCGAATTGGGAAGTTAAAGCTGCCAAAATTATTGCTTTCGGCAAACTGGAATCACATCAATGTTATGTTGCCAGACAGCTTGGGTACATCGAAAATCAACTTATTGGGGTTAAAAGCGGAATACAGTTTAAGCACTACTAAATATATCACAGGTTTTCTGCAATACAATACGCAGACTGAGAAGATGAACGTGAACATCAGATTCCAATGGCGATACCGTCCGATGAGCGATATCTTCTTGGTATTTTCTCAAAATTACAATCAATTCAATTCGGTGCTACCGAATCGTGATATTTACATGGGGCCATCGTATCGAAGTTTGGCCGCCAAGTGGGTGTATTGGTTTAACTAGAAACCGTCGCCGTATGGTGAATTAGAAGCCGTCGCCGTCTAGGATATTTCCCAATCCGCCAAGGATACTTCCCTCTTCTCTACGTCCGCCGGGGCTACCATAGCTCAAGATTTTTGATGCCAATCGAGAAACGGGCAAGCTCTGTAACCAAACAGTTCCGGGTCCGCTCAAAACAGCAAAGAACAAACCTTCACCACCAAAAATTGCATTTTTAACCCCACGCACCATCTGAATATCGTAATTAATACCTGCAGTAAAGGCCACGATGCAACCGGTGTCTATTTTTAGTGTTTCACCCGCTGCCAATTCCTTTTTCAATACATGTCCGCCTGCGTGAACAAAGGCCAAGCCATCGCCTTCCAGCTTTTGCATGATAAATCCTTCGCCGCCGAAGAGTCCGGTGCCCAATTTCCTTTGGAATTCGATACCGACACTTACGCCTTTGGCTGCGCAGAGATAACTATCCTTTTGACAAATCACCTTACCGCCCAATTGCATTAGGTCGAGAGGCATAATTTTACCCGCATAAGGTCCAGCGAAAGTCACACGTGCCTTGTTATAGCCCATATTGGTAAAGGCCGTCATGAACAAGGATTCACCTGTAAGGAGGCGTTTTCCGGCACCCATGAGTTTTCCGAAAATGCCGCTGCCTTGGTTGCTGCTGCCATCGCCAAAGATGGTTTCCATTTCGATGCCGTTGTCCATGAACATAAAGCTACCGCTTTCGGCCATTACGGTTTCTTGGGGATCGAGTTCAATTTCTACACACTGCATTTCTTCGCCGAAGATGCGGTAATCGATTTCGTGGTTCCTTCTCATAGCGTTTAGGAGGGGTTATTGGTGGAGTGGAGGATTTGTTGGTGTAATGGGTAATTTTTGAGGTTAATTATGCGTTTTCGCTGGGCAATTTTTTGAGTGCGAGGATGCTAAAATCACTATTTTCTTTTACGATG
>CANHXF010000249.1 GCA_947464515.1 Flavobacteriales bacterium | reverse complement strand
ATTCTGTTATCGGCTTGTGGCGGTGATGTGGATTCGGGATCTGGGAGAAAAGCGGTGTATGTAAAACCGAGCATCGATTCAAGGGGCCGCTATAGAAAAGGACATGTCAGGATGCCCGTAAGCACTCGCAAAAACGCGTTAAAAAGCCAAACCCGCTCCCGCTACTATTACCAAACCCGGGGTAAATACCGGCGTAAGAGGAGTTAGATGTTATTAACCAAAGATATGCTCAGTTGTGCGCTGACAATGTCTTGAATATCGGCCCAATGGCTTTCATTCAACCCAACAAGCGAACCTGTTAAAATCAATCGGTTTTTGAAAAATTTCGGGAGGTCATTGAGAGACCTATCAAACCAGCAGGATATTCTAAAATTAGTCGTCCTAATGAGGTATGAAACGATTTCTTTTAATGCTAATATCACTTCCCAGTCTATTATTCGCTCAAAATAACACCCAAAATATTCGTGGTGTAGTTACTGATAAACTATCTCAAACGCCCCTAACAGGTGTCGTTGTTCAAATTGCATCGATTCAAAAAAGTTCGAGTTCTGACGCAAACGGAAATTTTACACTTTCCAATATCCCCCCAGATCGCTACGACATTAGTGCTACTTTTTTAGGATATAAAACCATTACCATTCCCAATGTGGTTGTTACTTCAGGCAAGGAAGTGATTATCGACATTGCGATGGAAGAATCGTACAAACAAATTGGGGAAGTATTAGTGAAAGCCAATAATAAAGAAGGCACCGTCAATAAATTAGCTACAGTGAGTGCAAGGACGTTTTCGATGGAAGAAGTAAATCGATATGCCGGAGGTAGAAGTGACCCTGCTCGTTTAGCGGCAAATTTTGCTGGTGTTAGTGCACCCGATGATAGTAGAAATGACATTGTAATCCGTGGCAATTCTCCCGTTGGTGTGTTATGGCGAATTGATGGGATGAACGTTACAAATCCCAATCACTTTGCATCGGTGGGTACTACGGGTGGAGCAGTAAGTGCTTTAAATACCAACCTCCTAAAGAATTCAGATTTCTTCACTTCTGCATTCCCCGCAGAATATGGCAACGCTACCGCTGGCGTTTTCGATTTAGGGTTTAGAAATGGCAATAATAAAAAATCAGAAACCACTCTCCAAATGGGAGTCATAACAGGTTTAGAAGCGACTACCGAAGGTCCGTTTAGTAAAAAAAGTGATGCTTCGTATTTAATCGGTTATCGATACGCTTTAGCCGGTGTTGCACAAACATTGGGTGTGGATATTGGCACTACAGCAACGCCTTCGTATCAAGATCTATCATTTAAAATCAATAGTGGAAAATCTAAGTTTGGAAAATTTTCGTTGTTTGGAATTCTTGCAACGAGTACTATTGAAATTGCCGGAGGGAGTTCGAATACCTTATATGGTAATGGCAACCAAGTCGACTTTGCTAGTAAAATCGGGATCGTTGGGTTAAATCACATAAAACAAATCAATGCGAAATCATACATCAGTACAACTGCGGGTTTGAATTATTCCAGCACCGACCAAACGGGTTATAGTTATGATAGACCAACAAGTACAAGCTTCATCAAAGAAGTAAACAATGTTGCTAAAACCAGTTACAACTTCAGTACTAGTTATAATTCTAAGATTAATGCTCGTTTGTTTTTTAAAGCCGGTATACAAGATGAGATCATTGGACTTGATCTATTCTACAAGTCAAAAAATATGATCCTTGATTCATATCAACAAATTTGGGATTACAATAGCTCAACCAATTTCGCGCAAGCATTTGCACATTTTAAATATAGCTTAACTGAAAAGTTAAACTTAAATGCAGGTGTGCATGCACAACAGTTTTTCTTGAATAACTCCACGGCGATTGAACCACGATTGGGATTAACCTATCTTGTAACGAATAAAAGCTCATTTAATTTCGGTTATGGTTTGCACTCTCAAATGCAGCCCATTAATGTATATTTCCTACAATCCACAGATGCCAATGGCACAACGGTTTACAACAACAAGAATTTGGATTTCACCAAGAGTCATCATGTTGTTTTAGGATATAATATCCAACCGTTCAACGATTGGAGAATCAAATCAGAAGTGTATTACCAGTCGATTTACAATGTGCCAGTTACAAGTTTTTCAAGTAGTTATTCAATGCTGAATACCGGCTCTACATTTAAAACAGATTTACAAGATAGTTTAGTAAATTCGGGTACGGGTGAAAATTACGGAATGGAGTTAACACTAGAGAAATTTTTCAGCAAAGGGTATTATGGATTATTCACATCGTCTATATATTCTTCAAAATATGTTGGTAGCGATGGAATAGAAAGAAATTCTGCATTTAATGGTAAATATGTTTTTAATATTTTAGCGGGTAAAGAATGGAAAGTGGGCGCCCAAAAAAGAAACAAATTTTCTGCTGATATCAAATTCACCAATGCGGGAGGAAGGGCCTATACACCAATCGATTTAACGGCTTCCAATGCAACGGGCCGCGAGCAGCTTTCTACAGATGCTTACTCAAGTTATTATGATAATTATTATCGATTAGATGTAAAAGTGGGTTTTGTTTTGAATAGCAGTAAACGTAAACTCTCACAATCATTTTCATTAGATCTGCAAAATGTCACTGATCATGATAATGTTTTTTCAATGTCTTATGATAACAGAAGGCAAAGCTTAAATACTACTTATCAACTTGGTTTCTTCCCGAATGTAATTTATAAATTACAATTTTAATCTCGATCAATTAAAAATTAAATACCTTGATTTATCAAACCATGCCCAATGGCCTGGGTGGCACGCTCACACTGAAATATGTGTGTTTGATTAAAAATCAATAAAAATTCAACTACCGAGCTTTTCTCGGCAGTTCAAACTGACGGAAAGAAGCAACTCTGTAAGGTCGTCAACACACGGGAAATCGCACCTTCCTACCTGATGATTGTATTACTTCAGAAGCTCCTACCCCATCAAAACAGCTCCCGTGGATCCATGGAAATGATCTGTTGCCAGGAGAGGCCCTGATCGCTCAATTGATAGACCTTGTGCGGTTTGAACTGCTTTTGAAATTGGCCGATGCCAGAGACTTTGTCGTTCGATAGTTTCACTTCCAAGGCCACGTATTTTGAGCCAAGTTGCAATATAAAATCCACTTCGGCGTTGGATTCATTCCAATAATACAGTTTGAGGTCATCGTTTTGATGCGCAATCAAATGTGCACCCACCGCGGATTCCACCAACCTAGACCATCGCTTTTTGTTTTCTTGCGATTGATCAAAGTTTTCATCGGACAAAGCACCCATCAACGCATTGTTCATGACCTGCCATTTGGGACTGCTACTTCGTTTGCGCGCATGGTCTACCGCAAATTTCTGAAGACCCATCAACAGCCCCGCTTGCTCCAGCAAATCCAAGTAATGCGCCAAGGTGGTGGTGTTTTT
>CANHXF010000248.1 GCA_947464515.1 Flavobacteriales bacterium | reverse complement strand
TACTCTCACTGCGATTCACAAGCTGCTGGGTCAATGTGCCAATAATCAATTCTGAAATGCCCTTTTCGGTGTGAGTCATTACCAAAATCAAATCGGCTTTCACAGTGTTGCTATAGTTCAAAATTTCGTTGGCGAAGTTGTCAAGCATTCCGTCTTCCATCGCAAATACTTCGTATTTCAAGCCGCTGTCTTTCAACTGATGGTTCACCAAGTTGATGTTTGCTGCGATTTTTCTCTGTAAATATTCGTCTGAAGATTTTGTGTAAACCACGTGTACTTCGGAATTGAATTTTTTACCCAAGTGGATGGCCCAATCTACTTTTTGACGGCTTTCGATGGATAAATCGATAGGCATCACGATTTTTTTGTAACCGCTATCTTTTGTGGAATTTTGCTTTACAACAACCACAGGTACTTCAGCGTATTGAATGGTTCTAGATGCGTTTGATCCAACAATCTGATCCAAACCACTGGCGCCATTGCTACCCATGATGATAGAATCATAATTTCCACTGTTGGCAATTCCTGCAATGGTTTTGTATACTTTGCCTTTATCCACTAGTGAATGCACCTTCAAGTTGTTTTTCGCAGCGATATCTTTCGCTTTGGTTTCTAATTTGGCTTGAATCGCATCGCGCATCACATCGGATTGACTGCCTGAAAAAAGTCCGCCCAAAATGCCTTCTTCCAAAATGTAAAGGAGGGTGATTTCATTGCCATAGGCTTTGGCAACGGTAACAGCATGACTTAATGCGTTTTCTGCCACATCCGAAAAATCGGTTGGCACCAGAATGTTGTTGTTTGTTTTGCGAATCATAACCTAAATTGTTACTGCAAAATTACAATAGAAAGTAGGGTGAAAGTATGATTTTAATCAGAATTTGGATTTTCTGAGAAATGTTAGTTTTCGTCGAGCATCATTTCAACCGTAATGGCATCGGCTAGAAATCTTGCAGCGCTTGGGATTGACCAATGTCCGTTGTGCTCAACGATTTGAAAATTGCGAATTAATTTTTCGATGATAGGTCGTTTTAATTCTTCGAAACCGGGGTATAAAAGATTGATTTGTTGAATGTTGACCCCTTTTGTGAGTCGGAGTTGGGTGAGTAAAAGCTCATTTACGACATCAACTTTGGTGAGAATTTCTTCCGTAAAGGTGGGGGCTCCGGTTTGAATTCCGCTGATATACAATGCGTTATTGCTAAGGTTCCATCGCCTTGATTTCCCGTTGTAGGAATGCGCGCTCGGTCCAATGCCCAAATAGGGTAAGCCTGCCCAATAATTGCTGTTGTGAATGGCTTGGTGGCCGGCTTTGCTGAGGTTGCTGATTTCGTAATGTTCCCAATTGTGCTGTGCTGCCCATTGCGATAAATACAAAAATTGTTCTTCGGCATGTTCATCGGGCGGCGTTTTGAGTTTGTTTGATTTCGCCCATTTGCCAAACGGGGTGTTTTCTTCTATGGTGAGGGCGTAGCAGCTGAGGTGGTTTACCCCAATGGAATTAACCCATTGCAGTTCTTGCTGCCATTGCGACAGGGATTTTTTCTCCGAGCCATAGATTAAGTCGATGCTAAAATTGTTAAACCCAATTTCTCCAGCAGTTTCTAGCGATTCGATGGCTTGTTTTGCGGTATGCGCGCGATTCATCCATACAAGTTCATCGTCGTTTAGACTCTGAATGCCCACACTCAAACGATTTACTCCCAACGACTTCCAATGCTGCAGAGATTCTTGAATCATGTCTTCCGGATTTGCTTCGAGTGTAATTTCTTGGATTTGCGAAATTTCAAAATGCGCTGCAACGGCTTCAAAAATTTGGGTCAGTTGGCTATTGCTGAGTATCGAAGGGCTACCACCACCAAAGTATAGTGTGCGGAGGCTATGCTTGAATTGAGGCGCTTCTTTGGCAATTTCTAGACAGATGGCATCAACCAGCGGTTGGATGTTTTTGAGTTGGGTACTGAAGTGGAAATTGCAGTAATGACAGGCTTTTCTGCAAAACGGGATATGGATATAAAGGCCTGCCATGGGTGCAAAGGTCAGTCTTTTTTTTGATTCGATAATTGGGTCGTGAACATGCCCTATGAATCTGTTATTTTTGCAGTTCGATGGGTCGCTCAATAAAATTGTTTCAACAGGTTTATCTCGCATGGCGGATGACGATGTTGTTGGCGATAATTTTGGGTTTATCCTCATCGTTGATAGGTCAGTCAGTGCCTGTGCGCGTCAACGGGTTTGTATTTGAGCCAGATTCATTGGGCGCGCGACCCGATTCATTGTCTATGGTGAAGTTTACGAACGGCGTCCATTTTTTGGATTCGCTCAAGGGTGGCCAATTGGATAGTGTATCGGCCCAGATATCACGGATAGATTATGGTAGTAAGGTGAAATACAATTACCGCGACCCTTTTGATCCTTACAACAATCAAGTTTTTTATCGTCACGGCCAGGGGAAGTTTTGGTTTTTTGGCTTGGGGATGATTTTGTTGGTGGTAATTATGTATTTCCGGGCGGCCTATCCCAAACAGTTTGAATTAAGAATAAAGGGGATATTTAACGGGTATTACTTTAATGAGTTGGTCAACGATCGAACGGTAACCCAGTATAGTGGTGGTGCGGGTGTGGTGTTTGTCTTGTCGCAGGCTGTGTTTTCGGCTGGCGCGATGCTATACATGATTTTTGGCGGGTACTTGCAACTCAATAACTTTTGGGTATTCATCTTGTTTTATTTGGCTGTATTGGGCGGTGTGATGGGTTTACAGGCGATTCAGTTTTTATTTGCTTCCAGTGTTCACATGGAATCGATGTTGAGGCGTCTGATTCAAAGGCAGTACAATGTCAATTTTGTCCTCGCTTTGATCTTCTTTCCTTTGTTCTTAGTGACGTATTACAACGGGTATAAATTTGGCGATGCTCCCTTGGCAGAATGGGTGTCGTTTATGCTTGTGTTGTGGATTGTGATACGCTCTATATTGTCGTTTGTGGGCTTGTTTCAAGATAGGCAATTGAATTTCCTTGCATTTTTGTATTTTTGCACCCTAGAAATACTTCCGTATACGGTCTTGTTTGCTAGCATATCCAGAATTTAACTATGTCCTCAGCAGAACGCGAAATCAAAGTCAAGAGCATATTGATTACTCAGCCACAACCGGAGGCGGGGAAAAATGTGTATGAAGACTTCGTGAAGAAGTACAAGTTGAAAATTGATTTTAGGTCGTTTATTCACATTGAGCCGATGGCACCGCGTGACATTCGCAAGCAGAAAATCAACTTTTTGGATTTTACGGCCATCATTTTTAATTCTCGCAATGCGGTAGATTATTTTTTCTCTTTGGCAACGGAGATGAAGATCGAGATGCCAGCGGATACCAAGTATTTTTCTATCAACGAAGGGGTTTCCAATTACGTGCAGAAATACATCGTACCTAGAAAGCGGAAGATGTTTTTTGGC
>CANHXF010000247.1 GCA_947464515.1 Flavobacteriales bacterium | reverse complement strand
TAGGCATTTGAAACCCTTGGCTGAATGTCAATTTGTTATCTTTATACCAAGAATTCACTTGCCCCCCCTCATACGTCAACCCCGTTGGATCCAAACCCACCTTCGTTTTGGCTAGAGTCTTCGCCGATTCTGTCTGCAACATCATGGATTGCATTAATGCGCTTTTTGTGGTTGCCGCTTCCAAGACATCTTGAATCGACATACGCGACGAATCCTGCATCTCAGAATTATCAAAGGAAATGACAGTATTTGAAATTGGATTTGGGGCGGGAGCGCTACCAAAGTTCACAAATCTCGGAGGTAGGACTAAGCCCTCATAATTCGCAGATTTCGCAAATAGATTCCCCCCCGTGGCGGCAAGTCCCGCGATTAGTAAAAGTAAACCCACCAAACCACCGTTGCCTCCGACCGCATCAGGTTCATTGATTTTATGATTCTTTTTCATTTTTCGATTTTCTATCATGATAAAAAGCGCCGGCAACAACAAAAGTGTCAGCAACGTGGCCGTTATCAGACCGCCAATCACCACTGTAGCCAAGGGTTTTTGCACTTCTGCACCCGCGCCATGACTCAAAGCCATCGGCATAAAACCCAACGCAGCAACCAAGGCTGTCATTAGGACCGGCCTTAATCGTGTCAATGTGCTTTTAATCACCATCGACTTTAATGAATCCAAATCCGGCTGATTCCCATGTCGCTTAAATTCCGCCATCAAAACAATCCCATTCAACACCGCCACACCAAAAAGGGCGATCATCCCAATACCTGCGCTAATAGAAAAAGGCATGCCGCGAAGGAGTAAGCCCCAAATGCCGCCGATCAACGACATCGGAATGGCCGAGAAAATAATCACACTGTATTGAACCGACCCAAAAGCGAAATACAACAAGACCCAAATCAGCAACAGTGCCACCGGAATGGCCAAAAACAATCGCGTTTTGGCACTTTGTAAATTTTCAAAACTACCGCCATAGCCCAAGGTATAACCCGCTGGCAATCGAAGAGATTTACCTACTTGTTTTTGCAACGATTCAACTACGGTTTGTACATCGGCACCCCTAACGTTAAAGCCCACTGTGATACGTCGCTGCGCATTGTCGCGCTGAATCTGATTCGGCCCCTCAACCAGCGAAACATCGGCCAGTTCAGACAATGGAATCAACTGCCCGGTTTCTGATTTGATAGAAAGTCGTTTTACATCTTCGATATCGTTTCGGGATCCATTATTCAGCCTAACGGTCAAATCAAACCTCCGCTCTTCTTCAAACACTTTTCCCGCCGCAGCGCCAGCGAAGGCGGTCTCGATTGCTTTATTCAACGCCTCTGTCCGAATGCCATGCAATGCCATTTGCGCACGATTGTATTTCACCACAATTTGTGGCTGGCCCGATACCTGTTCCACATAAAGATCTTTTGCTCCCTCTACGCGATGCACAACACCTCCCAAAACGGAAGCCAATCTTGCCAAAGTATCCATATTGGGTCCATAAATCTTGCAGACAACATCCTGCTTAGCTCCCGTCATTAGTTCGTTAAAACGCATCTGAACTGGAAATTGAAATCCCACGGTTAATCCCGGAATATCCTTCAAGGCCATACTCATTTTTTCGGCCAACTCTGGAAAAGTCTCCGCCGATTTCCATTCCGATTTATCTTTCAAAATGATCATCATATCGCTGGCTTCCATGGGCATTGGATCGGTAGGTATTTCCCCGTTCCCAATTTTGGTTACAACTTTCTCCACTTCCGGAAAGCGTTGCAACAAGATGCGCGAAGCTTTTTGGGTGTATTCGACACTGGCCTTTACACTGCTACCCGTGATGATTCGTGTATCCGCTGCAAAATCCCCCTCTTCCAATTGAGGAATAAACTCCCCACCGATACCTGCGAATGCGATAAACGAAATAAGTAGCACCCCCACCGCACCCATTAACATAACTCGTCCATTTTGTATGGCCCATTTCAACAATGGAGAAAATCGATTTTCAATCTTTAGCATCACCCGCTCACTGGCCGCCTGCCCTTTTCCCGGATGCTTAGGAAGAAAATAACTGCACATCATCGGCACATAGGTCAATGAGAGAATAAAAGCACCCATCAATGCAAAAGCCACCGTTTGGGCCATCGGTTTAAACATCTTTCCTTCGATGCCCTGCAGAGAGAAAATCGGTAGATACACCACCAATATTATCAACTGCCCAAAAACCGCACTGTTCATCATTCTACCCGCGTTTTGCGTCACCACTGAATCCCGTTCATCAGCCGAATATCGAGGCCCATCCTTCTTCCATAATTGATGCAGAACTGACTCCACAATAATCACAGCTCCATCGATAATCAATCCAAAATCTAAGGCGCCCAAGCTCATCAAATTCCCACTCACGCCAAACAAATTCATCATAATAACAGCGAACAACATCGCCAAAGGAATCACAGAAGCCACCACAAAGCCTGCCCTGAAACTACCCAACCCAAGCACCAATACGACGACTACAATCAACGCCCCTTCGGCTAAGTTCTTCTCAACGGTGCCGATGGCATTATTCACCATTTTAGTTCGATCCAAAAAGGCTTCCATTTTGACACCCTTAGGCAAAGAGCCTTGAATTTCCTTTACTTTCAACTTCACCGCTTTCACCACCTCATTGCTGTTTGCGCCTTTTAACATCATAACCACAGCACCGGCAACCTCCCCTTTATCGTTATAACAAAGAGCGCCGTATCGCGTAGTGGAACCCTCCTTTATCGTCGCCAAATCACGAATCAAAATTGGAGTCCCATCGTCGGCAACCTTCACCACCACCGACCCAATCTCCTCCGCATTGCTCAACAACCCTTCCGTCCGAATAAATAGCGCTTGGGGCCCTTTTTCGATATAACTGCCTCCCGTATTTGCGTTTTCCTTTTGCAATGCATCAAACACCTCATTTATACCGATGTGAAATGTTTGCATTTGCGACGGTTCAAGAGATACTTCGTATTGCTTTTGAAATCCGCCGTAACTACTCACATCCGCAACACCCTTAACTCCTAGCAACTGTTTCCTAACAACCCAGTCCTGAAGCGTTCGTAATTCGGTAGGCGTCCACTGTTTTTCATACCCCTTTTCGGGACGCAACACATATTGATAAATCTCTCCTAGCCCGGTAGTAATCGGCGCCATTGTAGGTGGAGCTATTCCTGCGGGTATCTGCGCATTAATGGATGTCAGCCTTTCCGACACCTGCTGCCTTGCCCAATAAACACTTACGTCATCGTCAAATACGAGTGTCACGATCGACAGTCCAAATCGAGAGAAACTACGCAAATTCTTCAAACCCGGAATATTCCGATTGGCTTGTTCCACGGGCACAGTAATCAGCCGCTCAATATCCGTTGCCCCCATCGAAGGAGCCACCGTAATCAATTGAACCTGATTGTCGGTAATATCCGGCACCGCATCAATGGGCAACTTCCCCAATTCATAGATACC
>CANHXF010000246.1 GCA_947464515.1 Flavobacteriales bacterium | reverse complement strand
TCCGCCATCCAACCACAACAAATCCATCTTACCGTAATCTCGGACCAACTCCTCAATCTGACCAGTGGTATACTCCCTAAACTTGTTCCACTTTTCCGGATATCGCTCTAAATCATAATTAGGATTGCGATCCATGGGTGGAAAATAGGGATCCCAATAATACGGACTGTGCCAATCGGGCTTTGAGAAATACGCCCCTACCCACAAACCTTCCTTGCGAAAAGCATCAAACACCTCTTTGGCGATGTTGGCCCTTGGATTGGTATGAAACGGTGTATTGGGCGAGGTGATTTTGTAATCCGAATACTTGGTATCAAACATAGCAAACCCGTCGTGGTGTTTGGTGGTGAATACCATGTACTTCATCCCGGCGGCGCGGGCCGCGGAGGCCCATTTCTCTGGAGTAAATTTCACCGGATTGAAGGTATTCTGTAACCCCTCGTAAGCCTTTTTGTACCCAAAATAATCTTGGGCATACGGCCCGCGCCGTTCGCACCAGCCTTCGTCTTCCGGACAAATACTCCAACTCTCCACAATTCCCCATTGCGAGTAAGGTCCCCAATGCATCAACAACCCAAACTTCATATCACCCCAAGCCGCCAATTTCTGCTGTACCAAAGTATCCGTGGGCGGATAATACTTCTGTAAATGATGCTCCTGTGCCAAAACGGCGCTGCTCATCGAACAGAAAAACAGTAGAATCCCAAGCTTAATTCCATTCAGTTTGACAACCTGATTACGTGTATTTATCATTTGAATTTTCACCTTTTTCAATTTTTCTTTAATGAAATACCCCCGGATTAATGAAACCCTCCCGCGCCCTGATACAAGCTCAGTGGTCCTTTTAACTTCAACTTCAAAACCGTGACATCCGAATCCAGTGCATCAAAAGGCACATCAATAAAAACGGTACCAGGCACTGAACTCCAAGAGATTTTTCCTACCACTTTTGGCTTGATCACAAAATCCGTCCCCAACACCTGAACCGATTCGATTTGATTTTTCAACCCCTTCACCATCACCGAACAACCCATGCCAGAACCCCCATCGATTTCGATGGCATCCTCCCCCGACTTGCCCAACACTTCGTTGATTGCATCCTCCAATTCTTCTGCCTCAATGTATTTGTCATCCCTCGACATACCTTGGACTTGCGTAATAAACAAATACAGGATCGTAGAGTCCTTGCTGATTGTACTTGGCCCGTAGAAATGACCTAAAGGCATACCCGCTTTGGAACCGTAAATGGCTTCGGCGTGCTTGCTCGTCCAACGACCCAAATCTTTTAACAATCGGGTCTGTTCCCAAGTAATTGTTCCGTCGGCCTTGGGTCCGATATCCAACAACAGATTCCCGCCCATCCCCAAACACTCCGAAAAAATGCGAATCACCTCGTTCGATGTCTTCATCAATGTATCATTCGGTCGCCATCCCCAGTTGTCGTTGCTTGTCATACAGAGTTCCCACAGCGGCGAATACGGCTTACCATCCAATCCAACCAACGTCGGTTTGGTGATCGGCATATTCTGTTCAGGCGTTGCATAATCACCATAGCCCTGCAATCGGCCATTCATAATCGCATTGGGATTGGCGGCCAATATATCCTGCCTAATTTTTGGTGCATTCCACTCCTCGTTGCTGTGTTCCCAGTCCCCATCGAACCAAAACAAATCGGGGTGAAACTGTGCACTCAACTCACCAATCTGACCATGCATAAATTGCAAAAATCGCTGCCATCGAATCGGATCCTCTGCCAATTTATATCGACCTTGATCGTTGTAATAACCCGGATAATCGTTGTGCGACCAATCTAGGAGTGAATAATAAGCCCCAAACTTTAGTCCTTGTTCACGCAAGGCGGAAGCAAAAGGAGCAATCACATCGCGTTTGGCCGGAGATTGAGCAACCACACTTAACGGCAATTTCGCATTCCATAGAGCAGGTTTTTGCATTTTCAATGGCTCTTTTGCACTCAAATTCCAAGGCGTGTTCGGGGTCAATTGCTTGGTTTCCCACAAGGCGACACCATCGTGATGTTGGGTGGTAATCACGGCATATTGAGCACCACTTTCCTTGATGAGGGCGGCCCAAGCTTTGGGGTCGTACTTTTCCGCACCAAAGCCCTTTAGCTGCGACATATAATATGGATAGGTGGTTTGTCGGCTATGAAAACTCCAACTTTCGGATGTCCCTTCCACCGCGTAAATACCCCAGTGAATAAAGATTCCCAGCTTGGCATCGGCGAACCATTGCATCTTTGGGGCGATACTATCCCCGAGGATTCCATCAACAGCGATTCTGTCCGCGGAGAATCCATCAACGGTAATTTCATCAAAAGACAATCTTCCGGCAAACCATTCATTGGTGCACGATCTTTTCGCCATCAAACTGCCACCGCCAAAAAATCCCTGCACCAACCCTATCAAACCCACCAAAAAAACCACCGAATGCCGCATACTTTTCATATTTTGCAGGCAATTTAACACGGAAAAAGGATATGCGAAAAGTTTTGGTCTCAGGATGTTTTGATATGATGCATAGCGGACACATTGCTTTTTTGAAAACTGCGGCCGATTTTGGTCAGGTTTACGCCTGTATCGGAAGCGATGAGACAGTATTTTCGCTCAAAGGTCGATACCCAATCATCAACCAATCAGAGCGCACTTTTTGCCTCAGTGCCCTGGATTCCGTTTTTGAAGCACGCGTAAGTAGAGGATCTGGCCACCTCGATTTTCTACCCGAGTTGCTGGAAATCAAACCCGATATTTTTGTCGTTAATGCCGATGGCGATTCTGCCGAGAAGCGGACGCTGATGGCCCAAAATCAGATCGAATACATTGTACTAGATAGAATCCCCGCGGAAAACCTACCCCCGAGAAGCACGACGGCCTTGCGGACGATTTGCGACATCCCTTATCGACTTGATTTGGCGGGTGGCTGGCTAGATCAACCCTTTGTCAATTGTTTGGCGAGCGGACCGGTGATTACAATTTCTGTGGAACCCACCGTTGAGTTTAATCATCGCAGTGGCATGTCGTCTAGCACCCGCAAAGCCGCCATAGAACTATGGAAAACGCAGATCCCTGATGGAAATCGTGAGTTATTGGCAAAGACCTTGTTCTGTTTTGAAAATCCACCTGGCACCAAAGATGTGGCGGGTTCACAAGATGCGATTGGATTGGTCTATCCCGGGCTAAATTGCATAACTTATGGCGAAGCGGGGAGTTTTTGGCCGAACAAAATTGAGACTATTTTAGATGAAGATATTTTGGCGTTCCTTGAATCTCGATTGTGGTTGATGCCCCTCGGGGAGCGTGAGGCGGGGTATTCGGTTTTGGAGAATACGCAGGTGGGTAGTGCAGCAGCGGCGGCCTTGGCCGCCGCTGCTGCAAACCTCTTTCTCGCAGCGACAAATAAAGACGCCCTCGCACTGGGAAAAGCCATGACAGACTCCTTCGAAGCCCAGATCGAAATGTTCCCGAAC
>CANHXF010000245.1 GCA_947464515.1 Flavobacteriales bacterium | reverse complement strand
TTTTTGCACAAGTCGATTTTTATTATTTGGACTTAATCGCCCATAGAGATGTGTCGGCCGCAATCGCAGATACCTTTGATGTGCATCATGAATCGCCCCAGGTGGTAGTGGTTATCAATGGCGAAGCGACGTACGATGCATCGCACATGGAAATTAATGTCGCCGAGTTGCTGACAGAAACCGCCCCAAATCCTTAACCTTACAAATGAAACTTTCCTGCAGCGTGGGTGAAATTCGCATCGTCAAAAAAACGGTGACGGATGCCGACCTCGCTACTTTTGAAACAGGAAATGTGCATCCTTTTTACGGCACTTTTGCCTTGGGAAGGGATGTAGAATGGGCTTGTAGGCAGTTTGTGCTAGAAATGAAAGAGGAAGACGAAGAGGGGATTGGTACATTTTTAAACATCACGCATAAATCGCCTGCCTTGTTGGGTGATGAGGTTGAAATCAGGGCCATGTTAACGGAATTGGAAGGGAATACTGTGAATTGCTCCTTTGCTGTCATGGTATCGGACCGATTGGTGGCGGAAGGTTCGCAAGGCCAAAAAATCCTAAAAAAAGAAAAGGTGCAGCGTTTGATCGATCAGATTCGGGCCTGAACTATTAATTTCGCTACCTTTGAGGTGGAAGTATGGCAGTGAAAGACAATAGAAAGCGTGTTGATGTATTGAACCGTAAAGCCGGTTTCAATTTTCACATCGAACAGCGTTATGAAGCGGGGATGGTCCTATGGGGCGGTGAAGTGAAATCCATCAGAAATGGGAATGTGAATATGGGCGATGCCTACTGTGTTTTGGAGGATGGTGAAGTTTATCTGTTGCACATGCATATTTCTGAGTTTAAGCAATCGAGCTACAATGTGCATGAGCCGATGCGACAGCGGAAGTTGCTTTTGAACAAGCAGGAGATAAAAAAAATCGAGGGCAAGATTAAGACCAAGGGGTACACATTATTTCCGATTCGATTGTACGAAAACGATCGTGGAATACTGAAGTTGGAAATTGGGATGGGTCAGGGAAAAAAGACGTTCGACAAGCGGGATGATTTGAAAGAGAAAGACATCGCCCGAGAGATGCAACGCAGTAAAATTTAGTCGATTTTAATAAACTGGGTCCGATAGTGGGCTCGTTCTTGGGTTGAGTCTGTTTTGGATTCAGCGAAATACATGCCCGAAGAAAGCGTCGAAACATTGATGATGATCTCATTGCCTGCATTGGTGTGGGTGGTGAAAATGATTCTCCCTGTTGCATCAATGATGTTCCAGTCCATGGATTGGGTGGCTAGGCCTAGATTGATTTCGTGGTTTGTTGGGTTGGGAGAAGCCTTGATTGTACGAAGTGTTTTGGAGGAGTGTGTTCCCACTTTTATGGGTGCAGGGATATACGGTTGATGGACGACGGCCAATGTCTCAAAACAGGGAGGCCATGCACTCAGTTGGTCGGTGGGCTGTTTGTCGATCATAATGTGGTCTGCACCAAGGTTGACGATGGATGCGCCGCCGTTGTAATAACGACCAACAGCATTGAGTTTGCCTTTGCTAGGAGATAGCCCTTTTCGGCCCCAGAACACCATTTGAACATCGGGTGAGCCTTTTGGTCCAACGATGAGTGAGTCTGTATTGAGTCCGATAGGCGCGAAACGAGATTTCATTTGTGAAATCGTATACTGTGTAAAGGTAGGGTAGCTGACGAGAGCGACATAGTCTCCGTCGGTAATTCCACTGATGATTGAGTCGATGTGCTTGCCATCAGAAAGCGTAAAGCTATAATACACCTGAGAATCTTTGGGGAAGCCAAAAGCCGTTCCGTAGCGTCCGGATGGGCATTTTGGGATTACGCCCGCCGAGGTGGGTAGGAAAGTGTTTTGGTCAAATACAATCAGGACATATAGGTTTTGGGTGTTGTATTTCTGACACATGTCTTGGTGGAGATTATACCATGCCTGAGATCGGAAATGAATGCCACTGGTGGCCGAATAAGAATTGAGGTAAACGCGTTTGTAATCACATTTTGCACCTTTGGGTAATACGGGTTCTTCGCCGTCTGCAACGAGGGAGTCGTGGTAAAACATGATGCAGTTTGCAGGCATCACGGTATCGGTTTTCTTGGTGTTGTAATTGACAGAATAGAAAACGGGGATCCGTTGTCCGGCATAAATGGTATCGTTCAGACCTACGCCTTGGGTGGATTTGTATTTGAACGCGAGGTTGCCGTTTTGATTGATTTCTGTGATACGATTCCTAGCCGAGCCAGGGCCGGGATTGGCATCCCAAATGTAGAGGTCAGGCTTGGTATGGAACCAGTTGATTGTCAGTGAAACCGGCTTGACCCAATTTGGTCCTGTGTTGCGCACATACCACACGATGGAATCGGAATAATCGTCGTGTTCGAGTTGAAATCGCTGCGCTTGGGCCGTGGTTGATAGTAATAGGACAATTGCCAAAACCCAGAGTTGTGCGCGTTGTTTCATAAAGCAAAAATAAGCCATTTGGTTATAAGACGCGATTTGGAGGATTGGTTGCGCGTGCAGGTGGCTTTTTCCGACTTTGGCGGTATTTTGTTGGATTAAAATCCTTGGGAAATCCCTATGTTGAAATTCAATGAGCGATTGTAAAGGGGGATGGACCTGGTATCGCCCTGCATGTTGCCTTGTCCGTGGTTGTAGCGAAAGCTAAGCGATACATTGGCATTGTTTCCGATGGGAGCCTCTACGCCCACGCCACCGCAAAATCCATAATCGAAAAGATCCCTAAATTGTGTGATGTCAACCATCATAAATGTAATGCCTTCACTCGTCGACTGTCGCTCGGTAGACGTTGCGCGTGTCAAGTATCCTCCATAAGCACCTGCATCAATGAAAACTTTGGCGCTTTTGCCGAATTGAGCCCTAATCATCAAGGGGGCGGTAATGTAGTTATTAGCTACACTCACATTCATGGATCCAACTGTAACACCATTGATATCGGTGATGGGGAAGGCGCCACGGAAGCCCCCCTTGCGTTCATAGTTTACTTGCGTTCTCACTGATATCCATCGGTCTGCGTTGTATTGGGCAGAGAAACCGGCGCAATATCCCACGGTGGGGGTAAATAGGAAATCAACGTTTTGGCTGTGGATTGTTGTTACAGAGGGTCCAGCTTCAAATCCCATTTGCCATTTGCTGGTTTGGGCAGCTGTTGATAACGTAGCGAAGATTGCGATAAGGCCGAGGATGTATTTTTTGAAGGTTTTCATCTTGGGTTATTATTGGATAATACTCCGGAAATAACGAATAAAAATTTGAAATCATGTGCAATGCGGCCAGATTTCGATGAATTCTAATCTATATAGTTTCTGGCAAGCAATGGGCAATCAAATAAATTCCACACTTTTGAGTTATTAGTTCCGTGATGATTTTTCGGTTACTTGTGTTTCAAATGTTGGGATTCATGTCGATTCCTTTGTTCGCGCAGAAATACGATCCGGTGGATGGTGGATTTGAGACTCGGG
>CANHXF010000244.1 GCA_947464515.1 Flavobacteriales bacterium | reverse complement strand
GTCGAACCGGCGACCTCTTGCATGCCATGCAAGCGCTCTAGCCAGCTGAGCTAATCCCCCAAAGCGACTGCAAAGATAAGCAGAAAAAATTACTTTTTTGACCTCGGATTCACCAAACTATCCTTCGGATATAGGTGAGTTAAACTGTCCATCACACCCTTTGCCCACAGCACCAAACTCTCACGATCTTCTTTTTCAAAGCGCGCGCCTTCGTGCATCCAAGTATAACTATTCATTGGCATTTCTTCCTCTTCAACCATTTCTACCGTCTCTTCCATTTTGTGAAACTGCCGCCAAGGACGATAGCCCAAAAACTCGTTAAAATTCAGATGCTTTTTTCCATCATCTACGTGATCTTCTAACCACATGCCCACCGGTTGGTATTTCGCGTACCATGGATAAATCGTGGTATTGCTATGGCAATCGTAGCAAGCCGTCTGCAATAACGTTTTAACGCGATGCGATGTGGGAAATCCTTTCATAATATCCAGAGAATCGATGCCGCTGTTGTTTGGCGTAACCTCAACCCGCTGAATAGCCAACAAAGTAACCAAAATTGCAATCAAACTACCCCAGATGATTTTCTTTTTCATGATACACAAAGATACGTCGACTTTACATTGACGATTGTCTGATTTTAAACGTTTAAAGTTTATCAATTATTGACAACTAAAAAATGCTTTATTAACTTTGAATCACCCAAAATTTATCATGAAAACTCCAATCGTAGATTCAATTGTCGGCTCTGCCATTTCTATAGATATTTCTGATCTCAAATCTGAAAAACTCAAGCGCCTAGAGGCCAAATATCTAGGTGATAATAAAAACAAAAAGACCCGATCAAAATTGTCGCAAAATCCCCCGAACAACACCGTCGCTGGCACTTGAGCCATTGGGCATCGCTAGTAAATCCCGAAGTTCTTGATAGCCCAATTGCAAGTTTGATTGATTGTCTGATAACTGGGTTAGCGCCATCGACAATCGCTCTGGTGATACATCTTGCAAATGCTCTTCCAATAAACCGCGGTTAAGCAAAATATTGACCAACGAAACCCATCGTAAATTCACCAATCGCTTGGCCATAAAATAAGTAAAGCCACTCACGCGATACGCCACCACCTGTGGAACACCCAACAGCGCTGTCTCCAACGTTGCCGTGCCACTTGCCACCAATGCCAATCCCCTATTTTGAAAACGAGATTTAATCGGCCCGATTAATTCCCCATCGCCCAATTGCATCAACAAATGATAGGTCGCTCCAAAATACACTTTGACTGAATCGACATCCCTCTGCGAAAGCCTTCCACCCAATACAGCTTCAGCCAATATCTCCTTATAAAACGCGGCATCCAATCCTGGCGCCCCTGCCACCACACACATTGACTGCGCATCAAATTTCCGGGCCGCAGCCACAAAATTGGGCAACAACGATCTGACCTCGTTTCGTCGCGATCCGGGCATCAACAAAATGACTCGACCCATTTTATTTGATGTCTCACCAAATCGGATATTCTCCGCGACGTCCTCAGAAAACCTTTCCTCCAATGAAATAGGTTCCGAGGCCTTCACATCCATCAACTCCTCCGCCAAATCCACATCCCAAGCCTTTTGATTATGAAAACGCTGCAAACTTCGATCAATCTCTTCCAAAATTGGGTTGCCAACATACTCCGCCGACATCTGATGTTTGGCAAAAAAGGAAACCTCAAACGGAAAAATCACATAGAGTTTATCGATTACCCGTCGCATCGTTTTTATCCGACCCGTATTCCAAGCCCAGGCCTTCGGCGCGATGTAATAATGCACTTTTATGCCCCGCGCTTTCGCCCATTCTGCAATCCGCAAATTGAAACCGGGATTATCTATCAGCAACAGCAAATCTGGTTTCTCAGCCAAAATATCAGCCTTGGCTTGATCCAAAAACTGAGAAATTTTACGAAGATTTCGAATCACCTCCCACAGCCCCATGATCGCACGCTCTTTGTAATGACTCAGCAATTTTCCACCCGCTTCGGCCATCATGTCCCCACCCCAACAAACTACCTCACAAGCATCAAACCCTTCACTCCCCAAGACCAACTTCCGCACCACATGACTCCCATGCAAATCGCCACTGGCCTCACCGGCCAACACAAACACCTTCTTTTTGCGCGATTCTATCGTCATGCTACCCTCAAAATACACTTAACTCTTCAACACTTTATATCCGAGCCAACTCAATCATCACAGCCCAAATCGTCATTAAAATCGTACCTAGCAACCACCCACGATTGAAATAAATCAAAGAATCTTTCTTAATCAGCAGGAAGAAAACACCAATATTCGCCGCAACACCAAACTGAAAAATACTGTTATAATACCATTCAAAGTGCGTAATCGCCCATAAAAACGTCTCCGGCTGAACGCCCTGAGGCATCGCAATCAACATCCCCAAAATCAACGGCAATGATGCTCCCGCAACAAAGCCCAAAAACATGTGTAACCAGTTAACTTTCATATCGTTCCAATCAAAAATACAACTTAAACAGAAAATTCATCCAAGCCCCATTGATTCAACTGCGCAATCCGCTGATGATCCGTTAAGTCAAACATCGTAGGAACCACCGAAACATAATCGTGCTTCAACGCCCATTCATCCGTGTCCTGACCGTGATCCATATTCACAAAATTGCCCGTCATCCAGTAATAATCCCGACCAAAAGGATCCTTCCGCTGATCAAACGATTCCTTCCATTTCGCCTGTGCTTGACGACAAATTTTGATACCTTTAATCTGACCATCTTCAGGCACGGGCAAATTGACATTCAACAGCGTTCCGTATGGCAAATCATTCGCCAAAACCGAACTCATCAACTGTTTGATATAAGGTTTCACCACCTCAAAATTGGCATTCCAACTGTAATCGCAAAGTGAAAAGCCAATGGCCTTCATCCCATCAATCGACGCTTCCACCGCGGCACTCATCGTCCCTGAATAAATCACATTGATGCTAGAATTACTTCCGTGATTCACCCCAGAAACCATCAAATCGGGTTTGCGCGGCAGCAACTTGTCGATTGCAATTTTCACACAATCCACCGGCGTACCGGTACATTGATAGGCCTTGACACCCGCATGAATATCCACTTCCGTGATCCGGATCGGCTGATTGATCGTAATCGCATGTCCCATCGCACTCTGCGGTTTATCCGGTGCCACCACAATTACATCGCCCAACTGCTTGGCCACATCTATCAACGCCGCAATTCCAGGGGCCGTAATGCCATCGTCGTTGCTGATCAAAATCAAAGGTCTGCTGTTTTCCATTTCTACTACAAACCTAGCACTTTTTTATCCCTGTTTTTTCGATGTACCTTTGCAATATGGTTAACAAATATGCCCAACGCGGGGTCTCCTCACAAAAAGAAGACGTTCACAATGCCATCAGCCAAGTCAGCAAAGGATTGTTTCCCAAAGCTTTCTGCAAAGTGGTACCCGATGTGTTGAGCAATAACCCCGATGATTGTTACATCATGCACGCCGATGGCGC
>CANHXF010000243.1 GCA_947464515.1 Flavobacteriales bacterium | reverse complement strand
CAAATTTTTTGGCATACCCCAGAGCAGCGTGGACTCATCCCCCTCGATGATCGATTCAAAGTGCCCAAAAACCTGGCAAGACTCTATCGAAAAGGCGTGTTCGAGACCAGCATCAACCGCGACTTTCAAGCCGTGATCCGACAGTGTGCGGCGCTCAGACCCGGCGATACCTGGATCTCCGAAGAAATCATCGAAGCGTATTGCGAACTCAACCGAATTGGCCTGGCCCATAGCTTCGAAGTGTGGCAAAATGATCAGCTCGTGGGCGGACTCTATGGCGTGGCCCTCGGCAAAGTTTTCTGCGGCGAAAGCATGTTTCATACCGTGACCGATGCCAGCAAAATCGCACTTGTTTTCCTTGTCGATTTCCTTCGCGAACAAAAATTTGAACTGCTCGACACCCAATACCTCAACCCCCACCTGCTTCAATTCGGCGCCTACGAAGTCAGCCAGGAATTCTATATGCTTCAATTCAATGAAATCCTGAATCGGAGTTTGCCTTGACGAACAAAACGCCTTGACACCACTTCGAGGATAAACAACGAGAAAAAACTCTCACTTATTTGGATAAATTAAAAATCATGTTAAATTCGACGAACCTAATTTGACCAAATGAATTTTCGCATCATTACAAGCGAAGTCCTTTCATAAAAAACGAATCCAACCAGCGTTGGAAGAAATAAACTTAACAATCAATATTCTTCAGATACTTAAATGTCTTTTAGCTTAACAATTCCCAACTTAAAAAAGTTACGTGAATCTGAAGATCGCGTAGAATTCAAGGAAGCAAAGAACAATTTCCCTTGGAACGGCGGAAAGCATACCGACCAAAAAGAACGGCGAAAGTGCTACCTAGGCTATATAGTCGCCTTGGCAAACGAAGGCGGTGGACTATTGATTTTTGGCATGAAGGACAATCTACCTCATAATGTCGTAGGAACTGATTTTGCACAAGGATTAATTGGAAAAATGGAGGATGACGTTTACGAAAAACTATCTATTAGAATTCATATTCATGAATTATTTGATGAGAATAATTTGCGCGTTATTGTTACGAAAATCCCATCTAGGCCAGTTGGCCGTACTTTAAAATTCGAAGGTGTTGCATTGATGCGAACTGGTGATAGCCTGAGAAATATGTCGGATGAAGAAATGTTTAATATCTTATCCGAACAAGAACCTGATTTCTCAGCAAAAATCTGCCCCCATTTTAATCTTACGGATATCGATGATACCGCAATGAAAAAATTGAAAGAAACTTATGCTAAAAAACAGCAGAACTCTTCATTTATTTCATTGGGAACAACTCAAGTTTTAACTGATCTTAATCTACTCACAACAAATGGCTTAACATATGCCGCACTGATTTTGGTGGGACAAGAAGAAGCCTTGAAAAGATTACTGCCAAATGCTCAGGTAAACATAGAAATTCGACAATTATTAAATCAGACTCATTTTGATAAGCGAGAAACATTTACAAAGGCTCTTTTTTTAACAATAGATGAGATTTGGAATTACCTAAATCGCCGCAATAGTGACAATAAAATTGATGAGGGCCCATACAAATTCGATCTTCCCTATTTCAATCAAGAAGTAATAAGAGAATCAGTATTGAATGCAATTGCACATCGCGACTATTCTATTTCTAGTGAAACTGTTATTAAACAATTCCCAGATAGAATAACAATCACCAACCCAGGCGGATTCCCAAAAGGCGTAACACAAGAAAATTTAATTCGGATAAATAGCACGCCTAGATGTCGGTTACTGACAGAGATCATGGAAAAAACCGGTCTAGTCGAAAGATCAGGCCAAGGTGTAGATAAAATAGTCCGATTGACCTTGTCTGAGGGAAAACCAATACCAGATTATTCAAAAACAGATTTGTTCCAAGTTGAGTTAACAATACGCGGAGAAATAGAAGACAAAGCTTTTACAGCATTCATAAGTGATGCACAGGCAAAAAGTGATACGACTGATCAACTAGGAACATTTGATATATTAGGTTTACACCAAATAAAGGAGGGTAGAAGTGAAGGTATTGATACTGCCATTTTAGAAAAACTTGAACAATTAAAACTTATTAAAAGAGTCGGAGGAACCGCTAGTGATAAGTATGTTCTGAGTAACCTATACTTTGAACTGAAAAATGGCTCCTCAGAAATAGCAGGATTTAGAACGTTAGATATACAACGCATCCTGAGGACTTTCAATGAGGAAACAACAACAGCCAAAATGATGGATTTTGTCTCAATATTTAATGGAGACTTGAATCGAGAACAAGTAAGGTATTTAGTTGATAAGTTAACTGGGGTGATTTTAAAGAAAGAGGGTATCGGCAGGGGCACAACGTATTCACTGATTTCGGGTTTGAATAATCTGAATGATATTAAAAGCGTTCTGGAACAGAAATAATTCAATTCCCCAAAACAGTACGTTCATTTCCCCAAATGACGCATTGAATACGTTTGATAAAATGGGTTATACTTTGAAGAAAATGTCAGTCATTTCCTTCAAAGCCCGATTTCACTGGGAAGCAATGATAGTTTTTTGATTCCACACATATGAAATCAATTCCCCAAAACACCTTATTGAATTCCCCAAAAGACCCAAATTCTTAGCATCGTAACTCTCAAACCAAGACCGTAACATAATTCTTCTCTATTGTTTTAATTAACATCCGTAAACTGCTCGATTTTAAATTTCCTTCGGCGATGCGATGCATTAACGACAGATCAAAATCAGCCAATGCCTCCGTGTAAAATCGAATGTCGTTCTCCAAAAACTCAATCGTTTGCGATACGCTTCGCAAATTCAAGTGCGAGGATTGTATAATCACATCCGATAACGCCTTCTCCGGCCCCGCCATCAATGCGAACTGACGGTTTGATCCAACCTGCACCCGCTGAATGCCCAAATGATAGTGCGATTGCCGCTGTGTGTAGTATTTGAAATTCCAAAGCGGCGTTCCAAAGTGCTTGCCCGCTTTCGGTGTCACGGATTCCACCAAATAAACCCGCTCCGGAATCAAGCCCCAATGCGATAACGCACTATACATGCTCACACAACTCGGCCCGTATAACAAATTCGCCATCTGAAATTCTGATGGAATCTGCGCATTCAATGCCGGCCCAACAACATACAAACCCCGACGCAACTGAATCAATACTCCCTGCAAAACCCAATCACTGATCTTGTCGTACGGCCTGCGATACGATTGCAAAACCGTTAACAATACCGAGGTCGTGAGGGGAATGTCCGACATCGTTCGAAGCTGTTCCAATGCATTCATTATGTCAAATATAATACTCTTATTCGGTTTTTTGCCGAATAAGCACCCAATTTTTTACACAATACTCCAAAAATCGCCCGCTGGCCAGGCTATTTTTGGCGCCCCCGAATTGCGAAATTCGCGGGAATTGCACCGTCACAGTGCAAAATTTGTTAAAAAATGCACTGTCACAGTGCAAAAATCACTGAAAATTGCACTCTCACAGTGCAATTTTGGCCATAGTATCGGAAAGTGTGCCTTTCAAACCCAAT
>CANHXF010000242.1 GCA_947464515.1 Flavobacteriales bacterium | reverse complement strand
AATACAACGGGGTATTCCAATCCTTTGCTGGCGTGAATTGTCATCAAGGAAACACAGTCTCTGTCGGGGTCTTTGTCCTTTTGATCGTCCGTATACAGCGCGACATCCTCCAAGAAAATCGCCAAGTTCTTTTCTTTTTCGCTTTCATCGTCCTCAACAAATTGCTGAATACCGTTTAATAGTTCCGTGATGTTCTCGTATCGTGAAACGCCTTCTACCGATTTGTCGTCGTAAAGCATCTTTAACAATCCCGTTTGTTTGGCCACATGCATCGCCAAGTCGTAGGCGTTGTGGGTCTCAAGCATCGTTTGGAAACTTTTGATCATCGTGGCGAAATTGTCGACCTTTCCAGCGCTTGCGCCCAATTCGGGTAGGCTGCTAGCGGATTTTACGACATCCCAAAGCGGGACGCCCAATTCTGATGATTTTACGATGATTCGATTCACGGTGGTATCGCCAATTCCGCGACCAGGGTAATTGATGACGCGTTTTAGGGCTTCTTCGTCGGATGGATTGATCACCAATCGCAGGTAGCTGATGAGGTCTTTTACTTCCTTGCGTTGATAAAAGCTCATGCCTCCATAAATGCGGTAATCGATGCCTTGTCGGCGCAAACCTTCTTCAAAGGCGCGACTTTGGCTGTTGGTCCGATAAAGGATGGCGAAGGCTTTGTTGGGTAAATGCAGCTGATTTTTATCGTCGAAAATGGCATCGGCAACCCTTCTGGCTTCTTCGCCTTCGGTGGCGTTTCGCACGACTTTGATTTTTTCTCCGATATCGTTGGCGGTCCAAACGTTTTTTTCTAGCTGCTTTTGGTTGTTTTTGATGACAGAACTAGCCGCATTGACGATATTCTGGGTAGATCGATAATTCTGTTCGAGCTTATAGGTTTTGACGTCGGGATAGTCTCTTTCGTAATTGAGGATGTTTTGGATGTTGGCCCCTCGGAACGCGTAAATACTCTGCGCATCGTCGCCCACGACACAAATATTTTGATGCACCGCCGCCAGTTTCTTTGTAATCATGTACTGCACGTGGTTGGTATCCTGATACTCATCCACCATGATGTATTTGAACTTGTGCTGCCATTTATTACACACGTCCAAATGATTGTTGAGCAGTTTATAGGTGTTCAAAAGGATATCGTCGAAGTCCATCGCGCCGGCCTTGAAGCATCGTGTGGTATATTCTAGGAAAATCTCCGAAAACTTGGCCCGGTTGGCGGCTTTGTCTTGGTTCATTAGATCGACATTCTCGAAATAATTTTTGGCTTCGATGAGGTTGTTTTTTGCCATGCTGATCCTGCCCAGGACCATGTTTGGCTTGTACATTTTATCATCCAAGTTCATCTCTTTGATGATGCCTTTGAGCAAGTTTTTGCTGTCTTCGCTATCGTAGATGGTGAAATTGGCGGGATATCCCATTCGATCTGATTCCTGTCTAAGAATTCTAGCAAATACCGAGTGAAATGTACCCATCCAAAGGTTTCTGGCTTGGGGTCCGGCGACTTGTTCGATACGATTTCGCATCTCTTTGGCCGCTTTGTTGGTGAATGTGAGTGCTAAAATATTAAAGGGTTCGGCACCTTTATGGAGCAAAAAAGCCATTCTGAAGGTTAGAACTCGCGTTTTGCCAGATCCGGCACCGGCAATAATCATGACGGGCCCATCCGTTTGCATGGCTGCTTCCTTCTGTGCTGGGTTGAGTTTGTCCAAATAAGGAGGAAGTTCTTGTGAGGTATTTTGGTCGGGCCAATGCATAAAACACAAAAATACCACAGAAAAGTGATGCGATTTTCACAACTTGTAAACCTCCGTTTGTGTATCTTGCAACTATAATTATGGTAATTTTGATTTTGCTCAATTCCGATCTGCTCTTACTCGTCTTGCTATTTATGGTGATGGCAACGGCGGTGGTGAGTTTGCTTTGGTTTTTGCGCGAACGGAGGTTGTTGCGAAGTATTCAGGCATTGATTGCGGAGGAGAAAATGGAGAATTTGGAGAGCAAGCACAGCAATCCCAAGGATATGAAAGAGGCGTTGAGGGCGTTGTTCGAAACAAGGAAAGAGGAGTTGTTGCAGTTGCAGCGTTTAGAGAATTATCGCAGGGACTATATTGGGAATGTGGCGCACGAATTAAAAACGCCCATTTTTTCTATTCAAGGCTACATCGACTCTGTGTTGGATGAGCCAGAGATGGACGAAGAGATGCGAGAAAAGTTTCTCAAACGGGCCAATAAAAATGCCAGCAGATTGGGTCAGATAGTGAGTGATTTGGATACAATAACAAAGTATGAAAGTGGATTTTTGGTGTTGAACATCCAGGCGTTTGACATGTTGGGTTTGGTGAATGAGGTGGCGGAATCATTGGAGTTGCAGGCGCAGGAAAAGCATATATCGATTCAAGTGCACGCGCAAGGCGATGGCAAAATGGTGATGGGCGATAGAGATCGATTGGCGCAGGTGTTGACCAATTTGGGTTTTAACAGTATACGTTATGGGGTAGAGGGTGGAACCACGCGTTTTAGACTATCCAACACCGGAGAGCGGATGATGATTGAGGTGGCCGATAACGGAATTGGGATTCCCACGGAGCATCAGAATAGGGTTTTTGAACGGTTTTTTAGGGTCGACAAGCATCGAAATAGAGCAACCGGTGGCAGTGGATTGGGGTTGAGTATCTGTAAGCACATCGTGGAAGCGCATGGGGAAACCATTAATCTGATTAGTACAGAAGGCGCGGGGTCGGTGTTTACGTTCTCGCTAAAAACGGCGGATTGATTTTTTGATTATAAAACGGCCCAAACGCAGGCGTAATCGTCCCATCGCAAGTAAGGTAGTTGAATTTTTTGCTCAAAGCCAGGGAGTTTGATTTCTGCTTGGATGATTCCTTTGGTATCAAATTGGGCGATTTTTATTGTGTGATTATTGATTGCGGTCACTAAATTAATCGTGCTTTCGGGCGAATTTACCATGGAGGTCTCGGGATGCGTCGCGATGGGTTCGATTTGCAGATGAATTCTGAAATCGGTGCCTTTTTGTCCGATCGCTTTGTATAAGGCTTCTTTGGCGCACCAGATGAGGAGTAATGCGTCTAACGATGGGTTTTCGCCTAGCCAATTGAGCTCGAAGTCGTTGCAAAATCTCTTGTAAATGCGATGCAATTGCGGTCGGATCTGCTCGATATCAACCCCAACAGATTGACTTTGGTGATGGATAAAGACGCTGTAATTGCCGGCGTGACTGTGGTTGATGTGGGCGGTGGCTGGCGAAAGCAGGGGTTTGCCGTGCTCTGAAAATTGGAGGGCGTGATTTGGGAATTGGGTGGCAATGAGATTTCGGGCCGACAGTTTATGTTTTGAGCCTTCTTCGTAGGTCTGGATGTCAAATGCATCGCCCCAAATTTGGTTGTACATTTGTGCCAATTGGTCGCGGGATTCGGTGATTTGCCAGCGAGAAAGCTGAGCGCCGGAATCGCAGGTCCAGGATAAATCTATTGGCATGGGTGCAAAGATAACGGTAAAAGAATATACGCAATTGGAAGGACATAAACAAGGGGTTTATGCGCTTTT
>CANHXF010000241.1 GCA_947464515.1 Flavobacteriales bacterium | reverse complement strand
CAATGGCAAAACCCTTCTTGAGAATATTTTCAGGCGACATCATTTTTATTATCGATACGTAATGACCCAAATACCCTCTTTGGTTTTTGAGGTACAACGACTTGAATGTGCCGAGGTTGTTGATTGTATTTCTGATGTCGTTGATCCTATTGTATAAGATGATTTTGGGTTTTGATACTATTTGAGACGACAAGCCGAGCAATTCATTTTTCCGGTTAAAAAGGATCGATTTTGAAGTGTTGATTGTCACCTGATTTATTTGCACTAAACTGTCTTTGTATTTATTCAGAATATCTCTGGTGATATTTACAACTGCACTATTCACACCCAATAAAATTAGAAATTGGATGGAAAACAGTTGCTGCGATTTGATTAGGATTGTCTTTTGAAACGACAAAATCTCATCTTCAAACGACTTGTTATGTGCGATGATGAAATCGGCGGCCTTAGTGGGTGTTTTGGTTTGCGTGTGAGCCATCAAATCGGTAATCGTTTCATTCTTTTGATGCCCTATGCCTGTGATTATCGGAATGGGAAATTTCGCAACAGCTCTACCAATATGATAATTATCGAATATCAAAAAATCAGTTTGAGCGCCACCGCCTCTGGTAATTACAACAGCATCATAAGGAATGTTTGATTGGTATACTTCGATGAGTTTCGCCAAGAACTGATCCGAATTATTCTCCCCTTGTACTACCGAATGGTAGTCGTCGATCCTAAATACAAAACCATACGGATTGTTTTGCAATGTGTGCTGAAAATCCTCCCCTCCGGCTGATGTTTTTGAGGATATCACCGCAATGCGCTGAATAACCCTTGGCAAGTTTAGTTGATTGTTTTTGGTACGATAGTCATCGCCAATTTTTTGAATAAAATCGTTTTCGGCAACCAACTTTTCCAGCGTGGCTTGTCGTTGTTGCTCCAATACGCCCAGCGTGAAGTTTGTATCAATTTCCAGCACCTCCAAGGACAGCCCATAAACGCCATGAAATGTCACTTTCACCAGAACCAAGACATTGATATTGTTGGTGAATTGTTGCCCTGTTACTTGTTCGAAATTCTTTATTCTGTTGCTACCATTACCCCATGCCTTGCTGGAGACTTTGGCTATGATATTATTTGAGTTTGGGTCTTTCTCAACCAAATCAAAATTGTGGTAATTTTTCTGTGGCCTAAACGTGTGATTGGTAACGTCGGCGATGACCCAAAAACTAGCTGCATGAAAAGCCTTTTCAAGGACATGATTGATCCTTGCATTTAATTCAGAAAGTCGAATAGGGCTTATATTTTCCATACTAAAGCGGCATGCACTTGTTCAATGATTGTAAAATGTCTTGTCTATTTTATAAAAGCAATAAGGTTTTTGCAATTGCCTCTTTTAAGTCCTTCTTTACTTTTGTTTGTATTGCAAATTCATCCCATTTACCAACAGCTTCGTGCACCTGATTTATGATTGCATCCGCTTTTTTGATGTTCATTTTTTGTGCTACTTGCAATAAATCGTTTCGCGTAATGTTCTGACGTTTGCCATTGATGCTCATTGAATGTTGACTTACCCATGTACTATCAGGGCGATATGCGTGGCAGACATCAAATGCAGGGGCTAATTTCCATTGGCCCGTTTTATCCATAATAAAAGAAAAGTTCTTTGTATGGTCATCACAATTTCGTGCCATTACATTAAATACCATCCTGCGGTAAAGTTGTTCTGCATCGGTATAGGGTAATAACATGCTTCGCATGGTTTCGAATAACTGTTCGTAACTGAAAGAATTAATTTCATTAAAATCATAGTGAGCGATAGCACAAAAACTTTGAACATGAATTTTACCTTTCCCATGCTCCCTATCAAAACGTTTTGTCATAAAATGTGCTCTATCATTTTCCTCAAGTAAGCGGCATTCAGTCATTTCAATTGCAGCTTCTTTAGCCATCAAATAGTAAGCCATTTCTACCCGTCCATAACCCGATGAAGTCCCGAGCTGCTGATCCGTAACACCGTCAAACTTCAATAGCCAATGGGTAAATCCTTTCGGAGCATCTGCCTGACCTGAACGTATTTCTTTTGTGTCGGCATTGAAAGCAATAACAGCCTTTGCTCTTGCCCCACCAGCTGAAGTGCCAATTTTCAAGATGTCGCTCAATGTCTTTGCTTCATCAGCAGATAAGTCAGCATTAAATTGTTGTCTTCCTGAAAGTATCTCTTGAGCAATTTGAATCAAACTACTCAGCTCAATTTTAGTTGCTCCATTATCGGCTTTGGGTAAAACTGGTTCAAATTCCAAAGCACCCATTCCACGTGCTCCAATAAAACATAATAACTCAACTGGGTTCATGCTATCCGAAGGACGACCATTACTTGCCAACCAAGCGTTAATTAAGCTGCTTCCGTATTTATCTGGTAGTACATCTGCTAAAAGACCAGGTAAGCCTTTAAATGTAGTTGTATTTCTTAATTCTGGAAAGGAAAACACTTGTTTTTCTGCACCACTAACGGGCATTTTCAAAGGAGATAAATCCCATTGATTCGCAAGAAAGGAAGGTTCGTATTCAAATGAAGCCCAACCACTATTTGCATCCCATGCAATTGCTCCAACTCGTTTATTCCAAATATTGATGTATGCGGTTGTTATCATTACCAATCACTTTTAGGTTTTTTATTTTGACTGTCTTTTTTAGTGCTTGCTCTTTGGCGTTTATTCTGTTCCAACTTGGCAAGTTGTAAGGGGCTAAATTGTTGCTTTATTTCAAAATGCTCAAAGATTTGAAGCTGCTCTAGTGCTCTCAAAATTTGTATAAAAGAAAGCAATGTTCCTCCTGCACCTTTTTCAATTTGCACCATTGTGGAACGATTAATTCCTGCCGCAGTAGCAACTTGTTGTTGTGTTTTATTTTGCTGCAATCTCGTTTGTTTAACAAATTCACCCAGTTGTTCAAGCAATGCAGGGTCGCTCATTGCGTGCCAATATTTGATACTTTTTTCCATCATTCAGCCTATTATTACTATATAATGTTAACTAATACCAACATTATTGTTTAACTAAAATGTAGGCATATTCCACCACAAACATACAAAATATTACTCAATGTTGGCAAAAAGCAACATTTCAATGTTATAAAAATAAGAAAAAAGAGCGCACACAACATTAATTAGGATGCTCATCTTCGTTTTGCTCATTTGCTGAAACATTAGCCGATGAAATCATGAAACAAAGGGAAACATCCTAAAACCTCATAAAACAAAGAAACCGTTGCAGGGCAACGGTTTCCAAGGTTTTGACACAATATGAAATTGAATCGGGCGGAGAGAGAGGAAAATGTACCTCCGATGCCAAACGTATATTTTACTAGTGTTTTCGACTCGTTTTGCTGATTGGGTTACCAGTTAGCTACCCAGTGAGAAAAGATGGGGACCTTAACTCATTTCGCTGTGGTAACCAATAAGCATAACAAAAATAGCACAATCGAACGGAGATTTTTAAATTGAACCAAATTTATTGTGCCCTTTTTACACCTAATTATCCACCATAAATATCCGTATATATACGAATTGAGATTCGGAAATGATCCTTAAGAACGTGCGAACTTTAT
>CANHXF010000240.1 GCA_947464515.1 Flavobacteriales bacterium | reverse complement strand
GTGAATGTGCAAATAGCCATCGTCAAAATCGTTTGTGTTGGTTACGGCACCATAGACAACGCCATTGTGCACTCTAAAATCCCAAAAAGCCCACGATTCGTTGTGTTTGCGAGGCATTTCATATTTTTGGAAATGATAGGCGCTATCCATCACCATATAGTAACTTTCACTCCCTAAAAACACTTTGTTTTCGTGGACAAATGCAACCAAATTCGCAAAATCATAGGTGTTGATTTTTCTGCCCATCCGTTGCAAGGATTTTGACAAATCGGCCCATGAATAATCAGGTTGTTGCTCGTAAATAATGCGCTCTGGATACGACAAAACATGGAATTTTTGATTGAAGTAAAAGATATCCATGGGCATATTGCCGGGCAGCATATACGTTTTGGTATCGAATATTTGAAAAATACCTGATTGTGTGATTCTCCAAATACCTGTTCTTGCTATAGCATAAAGGGATTGATTGATTTTTCTAAATCTTCGTATTTTGGGCAATTCGGATTTGCTGTAATGGTTGACAAGGTTACCCGTTGCTATATCAAATACATACAATCCATCGTTGTAAGTGGCAACATACAATAGTCCTTCTTCTTCATGTAAGTCCCAGCATTGCTGAATCCCAATGCTTTTCGATATTTTCTTGAGGTTGGATTGATTGTTGGGAAGGAAAAACAATCCGGCATCTGTGGCAACGGCAACGGATCCGCTTCCAAGTTCTATGAGTTTTCGGGAACTAGAGGTTGGTAAGCCATCGCTCATTGAGATTTCGGCCAATTGCTGATTGCTTTGGGCCGATGACAACAAGATTATGAATTGCCATAGTAGGACTGCAAGAGTTTTCTTCCAGTCTTTGACAATGCGATTTGCTGTCCACTTTTCAAACATAAATAGTTACTCTTATAACTCGTGATTTGCTCTTGGGGTACCAAATAAGAACGGTGCACGCGAACAAAATAGTTGGGCAAAGATGGGGATAAAACCTTTAATGTTTTGGAAACCAGATGCTCTTTGTTTGGAGTGACAATTTTGGAGTAAGCGCCAGCTGCCTCGATGTATAAGATATCTTGAAAGGGTACAACGATGCTTGCGCCACTTTCGCGGACAATAAGCGTAGGTTTTGCTGTTTCAGAAGCGGGCGATAATCTACGTTCAAGTTTGGCTAAGATCGCTTTAAAATCTTGTTCTGAAATCGGTTTTAAAAGATAATCTACCACTTCAATTTTGATTGCTTGCATGGCATACTGTGGGTAAGCCGATACCACCACGGTTAAAGTGTTTTCTGTGATGAAATCGCGTAGTTGTAATCCGTTTTCGCCTTTCAGTTCAATGTCTAAAAACACGACATGAACATCGTTCACCTGAATCAAATTTCCGGCTTCCTTTAAAGAGGCCGCGGTAATGACTTTTCCAAAAATATCGCTTGCATATTCGTGGATATAGTAGGAAACCATGTCACGCCCGGACTTCTCATCATCGAGCAATAAAGCGCAATATTTCCCTGTTAGTTCCTTCACAACGCTAACTTAATTCCGGATTCTTAGAAACGCCTATAATGTGATGATTTTCTTGGTAAGTTTTTAATAAGGGGCTGATTTCTTTGGTGTAGTTACTGGAGTGTTTGTTGTAATTATCTTTGCTTGATGAACCACGAAATAATTCATTGGGCGTGCGGAAATGTGCGAATTGAGGTAAGTGCTTTTGGCGCAGAGTTGCGTTCGGTTTGTGTGGGTGGGGGCGATAATTTGCTTTGGAGCAAGGACGAACAATTTTGGAATCGGGTGGCACCCAATTTATTTCCGATTGTGGGTCGATTAAAGGGGGACCAATTTCGATTTTCAGATAAGGATTTTTCCATGAAACAACATGGGTTTGCGCGTGATTGCGTTTTCACCGTGGTATCTAATGACCGGGAATCATTAAGGTTACGTTTGGTTTGGAATGACGATACATTTTCTTCGTATCCATTTCATTTTCAGTACGATGTGATTTATTCTGCGCAAGGCGGTTTGCTGTGGGTGGATTATGAAATCAGCAATTTGGATGAGGACCCGATGTTGTATTCTGTGGGCGGTCATCCCGGCTTCGCGATTGAAGGTACCTTGGAGAATTATGAATTGCGTTTTGATGAAAAATTTGTTGCTGATCGATGGTTAATCTATGGGGCTTATTATAGCGGAGTGACTGAATTAATGGAAGTGGATTGTACTTTGAAATTGACCGATGATCTGTTTGAAAAGGATGCGATTGTTTTTAGGCAACCTCCATTTGGTCATGTTAGTTTATGGGAATTGGGCGGCAAAAAACTCTTAGATTTTGTTTGTTCTGAATGGGACGCGGTGGGATTTTGGACAAAACGAGGGGCTCCATTTTTCTGCATAGAACCTTGGTGGGGTTGGGCGGATTCTTGGGAGGATAGTGGTGAACTATTGGAGAAGCCGGGAATGTATACTTTGGCGGGGGGCGCGTTAAAACGACACCGGTATGGCTTCGGTCTTATGGATTGATTTTCCGGATGATATTGTTCCTATGGATTGAGTTTCCGAACGATTTTGCCGTTGTCTGATATTGTGATTTCTGAAATAAATTGAATTTTCTTGGGTTGATGCAGTTTGGGTAGTTGGGCGAGGGTGGCTATTGTGCGCTGCATGTCGTTTATGGAATGGGTTGTGAAAAGGGTGAGTTCTTCTCCCAGAATTGGGTGGGGTTGGCCGGCTATATAGAACGACATTAAGGGCCAATTGAGGAGTTGGGCGATTTCTTTTTCTAGGGGTTCGATGGGGATTTTTACACCACCCGAATTGACAAGCAGGTTGGTTCTTTCTAGCCAAATAAAAGTGGTGTCGGAGGTCTGATGAATTTTGTCGTGGAGTGTGATCCTGCGGCCACCGGTTGCGGGGTTAGAGATTTGAATTTCCCCGGATTCATTGGTGTTGAGGGTGGAGCCGGCCGTGAGGGTATATTCTGCTGTGTTGTGATTTAGTATACGGCCGGCAAAATGGGATGCGGTTTCTGTAGAGCCAAAAGTATGGATCCAACGGGTGTTTGGAAATACCTCCAAAATCTGTTTTTCTAGCTGTAAATCCATGGCTTGTCCGCCAATCAAAACGGTGTGCATTTGATTGAGGATTTCTTGGCCGGTTTCTGATTTTAATGCCAGTTGAAGTTGCATCGGTGTGATGCTCAAAATATTGGGTTTATATTGATTCCAGAGCTCTGGTGTGTAGGTTGAAACTACGCCGTTTAACAATAGTACGAGTTTTAGGTGACTCGGCGTTTGATGGCTTTTTGATACTTGTGCATCGTAAAACGGATTTGCACTGGCTTGGCCAATCCATATAGGCGTATTCCAAACAGCACTGCGGATGAGTTGCATAAATCCACCGGCTTTGTTCAAAGGTAAAATGCACAATTGGATGGGAGTGTACTTAGTGTTTTCGTTCGAGAGATTGGAATCGGTAAACCAAGTTTCAAAGGTGCTTTCTGCGCTCCATTGCAGGGCGGCACGACTGTGTTCGATGGTGGTGGGTTCGCCGGTGCTTCCGCTGGTTGTAAGCGAGAAATGTGTGTCGCCTAGCTCCCAACGACGTAGAATGTCGATC
>CANHXF010000239.1 GCA_947464515.1 Flavobacteriales bacterium | reverse complement strand
TCATTATACGCGAAATCATTTTGAACCTCCAACTCAGAAATCGATGTACTCAACTCAGACAAGCGCTCCAAATCTTGTCGTAAGAAAAGCGCATCCGGATCTTTGGAGAAACTAGAATTCTTAATCCTTTCCGATAGTTTTGATACTTGTACCAGTACAGACTGCGCAAGTGTAATCGTTTTCTCCTTTAGCTCTTTCTCTTTTTCAAGTGCTAAAATTTTGCTTTCCCGAATATCGGTTTCTAGTTCGTGAATTTGGCTGCGCTTTTTTCTAGTTTTGAGTAATAATCTCAAAGTGAAAATCAATATACACACAACAACCAGCGACGATACAAACGCAATACTAATCACCCTGTTTTGCATCGATTTTGATTCCAAATTTCTTTGCTTGGTCGACAAGTTATAATTCAACTCTTTCTGAGCAATTTCATTTTCAATGTCATTCATTTGAAGTGAGTCCTTCGCCTTACTCAACTCCAATTGATGTTTGATACTTAAATTCTCCCAACGCGCAGCGCCAGCATTGTCGCCTCTCGTTTTTAATAGCTTACTAATAATATCACAATACACCGAAGAACTGTAATAATCCGTTTCCTTTTTAAGCTCAGAATTATAGGTCGAGGTAAGACTATCCAAATTGGGTTCATACATATGTCGATCTATTGCTTGCATTAAAATCGAATTCATTTCAACAAAAGATCGCGGCTGATTGCTATAAATAAAGGGGGATAACGTATCAATCACCGATTTAAATTGAGCCGTTTTATTTTGATTTAACAGTGATACCAAAAGGTTGGAATAATAATACGGAACATGAATACCCGGAACAGATTTAACTTTTACCAGTTTCAATATGGATTCAGCCCGTTTGGATTCATCTTGCTGATTTAATAACCAGGCATAATTCAATTTCAACAAGTTGGACCCATTGTTTAATGAATCATTCATCCAACTGGCTTGATTGTCCTCACACAATTTCAATGCCTCTTTATATTTTTTTTCTGCTATCAAGGTGGCAACCAAATTGTTAATAAGCATCAAACTCACCTTGCCCTTTTTTGATCCAATTACATACGCCTCAGAAAAATAATGCTTCGCCATGGAAGTGAGATTCAAATCAAAATAGATCGTTCCCGAGTTCAGCGCGAAATTATACATCATCGCAGTATCACTTTTTTCGCGAGAGTGGTAATACCCATCCACAAACTCCGATTTAGCACTATCTATTTCACCAATCATGTAATAGTAATTTCCCGCGAATTGATTTGCCATTAAAACGTTAATTTCATCTGCACTACCCGCATAAGGTTTTCGTTTTTTATAATACTTCATGGCACTATCCAACTCACCTAAAAGCATAGCATCAAATGCCCGATTTAAATACACATAGGTAAAAATCTTTGGGTCATTACGCTTTAAGGCAAGCCCATCCAAACGACGAAGTAATTTTAATGAAGAATCCTTGAATCCCCGTTTCGCCAAATTGCTCTGCGCATTACAAATAATCGAAATGTATTCTTCCGGATCATTCTCAACAGTATAAAAATTCCAAATCGAATCCACATGCGAACACTGACTTGAAAAATAATCACTTCGCTCTTTCTCACCCTGTGATTTTCCGCATGCAGTGATAAAAATTACACACACATAACTAAACCATAACATTATTCTCAATTTGTCTTTCATAAGATTACCGTCAATAAATATCTAACATTCTATACCAAACAAAGGTAATACTATAACAAGTCATAATTTACGACCATTATTAATTTGTTGTTGTTTCATTTTTTAACAACACTCATAACACCATATAACAAAATTTAAAGTAAGTGACATTACAAATTATCCCGACATAGATTTGAGATAGAAAATCAAACAATGGACACATTCTACTACTTATCTCAGTCAAACGATCTCGAAGTTTTTCACTCAATCAAAAGTGAAGTAATCAACTTGAGACACATTTCTAACATTGAAGAAGTGAATTTACTGGATGTAGATTACGATAAAAACCCACCTTTTGTATTTGTCGACATAACAAATCATGATGGTCCAATTAGCGCAATGCTAGACCCCGAGTGTTTCGCGTATTATGTAATTATCGACAGTAACCATAACAATGCGCAAGATTGTTTGAGAATGGCTAGAGAATGCAATATTCGTGACTACATCAACGCCCCATTAACCGCTTGTGATATCCAAGATACAATTGACAGATTCTACCACTGTTTGGCACTCAGAAAAGCCGCCGACAAAAACAATCTAGTCATTAAGGAGAAAGGTGCGCACATTTACATCGAAACTCGTTCTATCAAATTGCTAGAAGGTTTTGGATCCTATACACGTATACATACAGCAGAGAAAATCTACATCGTTTCTAAAACGATAAAAAAGATTCTTGAAATGCTTCCCAATCAGTTTATCAGAACCCATAGATCTTTTGCCGTACACCAAAAACAATTGAGATCATTGATGGGCAACACCCTATTACTGCACAATGGCGAACAAGTTAAAGTGTCTAAGTCTGGCCGACAGGTCATCCTAGACCACTTCAACAAAGCGAGCTAAGAATTCCCCTCTGAAGATAGTTTTGTATCTTCGCTACCATGGAACCCAACACGGGCATATCGGTGGTGATTATCGCTTACAATGAAGCCAACAAGATTGGCAATTGTATAGATTCGGTAATTGGAATTGCCAATGAAATCCTCGTGGTTGATAGTTTTAGTACAGACAATACACATAACATTGCCATCGAAAAAGGTGCGCGCGTAATTCAACACCCTTTTGAAGGCCATATCCAGCAAAAGAACTGGGCCAAAGATCAAGCATCGTTTGATTGGGTGTTAAGCCTAGATGCCGACGAGTGTTTGTCTATAGAATTACAAGACCAACTCAAGTTAGCAATCCAAAACGGCCTCACTTACGGAAAAATCAAAGGGTATTCCTTTTCACGATTAAATCACCTTGGAAATCAGCCAATCCGAGGCTGCGGCTGGTATCCTGATACAAAAATGCGACTTTGGGATCGGAGATGTGGTCGTTGGGATGGCAGGAATCCGCACGACAAATTTCTAATCGACAAGCAACACTCCGTATGTAGTATCTCTGGCGATATTTTGCATTATACCTATGCTGATTTAGCGGCGGTAAAACGTCAAGCTTTGAGATTTGGCAAAATCGGTGGCCAAGCCTTAAAGGACGAACTCCACAATCATCCAGGCTATGTCATTCAACGTCGAGGGCTGGTTTTATTCCTTTTATGCAAACTTATCACATCGGGTTTGGCGCGATTTATTAGAAATTACCTACTCAAAAGTGGCTGGAAATATGGAACCAACGGTTTAATGATCTGCTTTTGGCAAAGCGTAGAAGTCAGTTATAAATACGGATTTGCATTGTTTGGGAAAGCCAGCAACGACGATTGAACCCCCGGTAAATATGTTGCTACCCAAAATCCACCCCCATTTAATAGAAGTCGGTTGCGATGAAGCCGGCAGAGGCTGTTTATCCGGCCCTGTTGTTGCCGCGGCGGTGATCTTACCCAATGATTTTCACCACCCATGGCTAAACGATTCCAAGCAAGTCGGCAAATCTCATCGAAACGCACTGCGCGAAGTCATCGAAAAGGAAG